>JAHLBL010000548.1 GCA_020625635.1 bacterium | reverse complement strand
TTCAGCGAGTATACGCGCACCTTTGCGCTGCTGATCACTTCCACGTCGGCGGTGCTGTTTACGGACGCGTGCTGCTGGATAGTACAGGGTGTTAAGGCGCTTGCCGTGTGGAATCTGCTTGCGAATATTTTTAATTACACGGGTTCCGTACTGCTTATCTTCTTTTTGTGGCGGTATGTGGTTACCGCGCTGGAGCTGCGCGGCAGATTCGGCAGCGTATCGGGTATCATAATGAACGTGCTGCTCGTTCCCACCCTTACTGCCTGCCTGCTAAACTTTTTCGTGCCGCTGTATTTCAGCATCGACAGCGAGGGCTTTTA
>JAHLBL010000547.1 GCA_020625635.1 bacterium | reverse complement strand
GAAGTCGGCAAAAGCTATGCTCAGGCTCTTGCAGGCGAAGGCGGAGTGATTGTTCTGTTCCGCGGAGAATTTGATGAGAAGAATAATCGTCTCTCAAATGAATCTCGTATTTACGAGATCTGGGATGTTCCGAAAGCGATATAAAACTTAAGGTACTATAATTTATTCAACAAGAAAAAGTATATATCTGCAATAAATACAGAACTATCACATACATTTGATGATCAAAAAAAGATTACCATCAATTGGCAAGGCATATAGAGCAGATGGCAGATTTTAAGGTCGATAAAATAATAAGCCTGTGTACTGCTCGTCGTTAT
>JAHLBL010000546.1 GCA_020625635.1 bacterium | reverse complement strand
TTTTTACAACAGCCACAAGATTATTCATTTTAACACCGTAAACGAAAAGCACGATTACGAGATTGTCGCCGCTTTCTCTACCTCTGTAGACGAAGGCAAAGGCTTTAGGTATTATGATTTTGTCAACGCATACGGTTCGGAGGACTATGACTGTTTTATCAAAAGCGTTAAAAAGCTGTCCTATTATGATACAGAAAAGATCGCTGAGTTTGGCGACAAGCTGATAACTCTCTCTACCTGTGAATATACACACAGCAACGGCAGAATGGTTGTTGTGGCAAAGCAGCTCACAAGGAGGTAGCTTATGCCCGACATAAAAAC
>JAHLBL010000545.1 GCA_020625635.1 bacterium | reverse complement strand
CCCTTCTTATCCTTACCCTCAGACTCGCCGTAGAGCTGCTTAAACCACTCGTTCATAAGAGCGTAAGCGGGCTCGTAGCTTACCATAATCTCTGTGGAATAGCCCTTATTATAGAGAATGTTGCGGATAGCGGCGTACTTATAACAATCGTTTGTGTTAAGGTCGTCGTTATTAAACTCGTCCTGAGCCTTTTTAGCGCCCGCCATAAGAGCGTCGATATCAGCGCCCGCTACGGCTATGGGAAGAAGTCCAACGGCTGTGAGAACGGAGAAACGTCCGCCTACGTCGTCGGGAACTACGAAGGTTTCGTAGCCTTCCTTGT
>JAHLBL010000544.1 GCA_020625635.1 bacterium | reverse complement strand
TTCTACGGCACTACTCAGCTTCTGAACAACGCGCTTGCAAACGGTGCGTCAAATGTCGTGTATGAGATCTCGACAGGCGTTCTCGGCGCATTCGGCGGATTTTTAGCTGTCGCGGGCGTTGTCGTTTGTCCAATCACCTCGGGCGATACCGCGTTCCGCAGCGCAAGACTGATCCTTGCGGAAACCTTTAAGCTCAATCAGAAAAAGATTTATAACCGTTTGATTATTACGATCCCTATGCTTGTGATCGGCGGTCTGCTGACATGGTTCGCGATTGCCAACGACAGCGGCTTCCAGATAGTATGGCGTTACTTCTCGTGGAG
>JAHLBL010000543.1 GCA_020625635.1 bacterium | reverse complement strand
CCTTATATTTACGCATTATTATCTCCTAAAATTTTGTCCAGAGAATCCTCGACTTCGTCTAAAGTATAATATTTCGCTCCTGCTTCTTTTTCCCGCTCAACTGCAAGCAGTTCGCTGACGAGTTTTAATTCTGCATGGAGTTTTTCATATTCTTTAATATCGAGGATAGCGTATCTTCCCCTGCCGTTTTTTGTCAGGAAAACGGGCTCGCCTACAGCTATATCGCTTAACACCTCGTTGTAGTTTCGTAAATCCGATACGGGTTTGATATTTGGCATAATACAACCTCCCTGTATTATTTTATGTATTAATTTTAGCATAATT
>JAHLBL010000542.1 GCA_020625635.1 bacterium | reverse complement strand
GCTGCGTTGTCCGCGTATATTTGCATGATGTCAACTCCTTGGTTTTTATATCTTCGGACTCTATTATAACCATATACACCTACTGTGTCAATAGGTAAAATGAAAAAAGGTATTGATTTTCCTATTAATCCTATGTTATAATAGGGCAAAAGGTGCCGGTGGGCACTTTCTGAGCCTTTGGAACACTTTTTTATTGCGAACCTTCATCAACGGCGCGCCGAAAAGTTTGATTCTTTGATTACTTGTGGAGGAGTGAAAACTTATGGTTTCATCTAAAGGACGGTACGCGCTGAGGGTGATGATCGACCTCGCGCGGCAGAACAG
>JAHLBL010000541.1 GCA_020625635.1 bacterium | reverse complement strand
CGCCCTTTTTGGAAATGCTCAGATATTTTGAGCCGCTGACCTTACTGTAAGTAACCGCGCCCTCGTTTTTATTTACCGTGATCGCCTTTTTGACGGTCACGTTTTTCTTTTTAACGGTCTTCAGCTTGACCGATTTCGAAACCGGTTTAGCCTTTATCGGGTTCTTATCCTTGACAATCTCAAAGGTTGTCGTGATTGTACCCGTGTATTTGCCCGTGCCTGTGATGATAACCGTAGCCGTGCCGACATTTTTGTTGTTCCTGTACTCAACGTCAAAGTCGGCGTAATCTCCGTCGTCACTCACAACGTCAAACTCAGGCTTTAT
>JAHLBL010000540.1 GCA_020625635.1 bacterium | reverse complement strand
CCGTCGCAGGTACCAGGTGAAAAATAAGAATTGTCTTTAGGCGTGTAGTAATAACGGAAATATGTTTCCTTGCCGTTTACAATCGCGGGACACTCATAGTCGAGAAAAGTTTCTCTGTCAACGTGCAGCTTGCTGTACATTCTATGCCCCTTTAACGCGGGAATAACTCCCTTGAAATCGCTTTTGAAAATCAGCTTCTCCCAATCGTTAACGGTATCTGCGTCAGAGCGTATGATACGCTGCTTACCGTCCTTGTCCGTTTCTATAAGAAGATAATTTACCGAGGCGAGATATTTGTGACTGTCCTCCGTAAGCGATACCCTGAA
>JAHLBL010000054.1 GCA_020625635.1 bacterium | reverse complement strand
TTTTTTCTTTCCGTGAAATACACGAGCAGGATAAGCAGCATACAGGCTATCAGCGCGCCCGAAAGCGCGTAAAACATATAGAGCTTGTCGTGCCGAATATTGATATGAGCGTTTGTGTAAAACAGCGGGAACACCGTCAGCATAAGGAGCAGATAATAATTTACAACCGCGTTCTTTACCGTGTACTGCTGCTTTACCTCTTTTTTCTTCTTGGTTTTTGACATCTTTTACTTAAAAATCTTTTCGCCGAATCTGTAGTTTTTCTCCATTCCCGCAATATAGCGCTGGAGCAGAGTAACGTCGTTTATATCGAGACCGTCGTCGGAGGAATCGGCTCGTGTCGTGATCTGACCGTCGTCGCCATTCTCAATTTTGCCGATCAGCTTCTGGATCAGCGTTGCGTCCGAGATATCGATAACACCGTTGCCGTCGGCGTCGCCCTTTATATAGAGCAGGTCGTCGCCGAGCTTAAAGTAGTCGTACAGCCAGTCGTTGCGGGTTTTGCACCAATTCTTGAGGTAGTCGAGGTTCTCCTCGTAGGTCGGGAAAGGTCTCTCGTGAACTGTTATCAGCTTGTGCCAGATAACCCAGCCAGCCTCGTTGAAGTTGCGGGAGATTACGGGCTCGTACTTCTCGTAGAAGGAATCGAAATAACCGCCGTCGGAGTATGTATTTTCTAAAAAAGAATAATTTTCTTTGTATAAATCCCTCGCCTTCTCGTTGAACCAGTCGAGCTTGCAGAGGTATTTAACTATGTTTTTATTAGCCGCGAAAACGCCCTCGGGATTGTAGGGATCGGTCGAAACCGCGGCTACGTTACCCATTGAGAGGTCATAGTCCCACGGAGGTCCCGCGTAGAGCTTGCCGTCCTTATAGAAGAAGAACACCGAGCTGAAGTAGAAGTCAGAGACCTTGACGAACTCATTAAACAGATAATACCTGACGAACGAATCCACGTCGATCGCCTCTTCGATCGCCTCACGGTCGCCGCTTTCGAGAGTGGTGATTACGTTCTCCATCGTAGATTTTATGTAATTCACCTGCGCCTCGGTCGGCGGATCGGGCTCTTTTATACCGAAGCGGTAGCTGTTCGCCGTAAAGTAGGTTACGTCCTCCTCCTCACGCTTGAGCTCCCATTCTACGATAAAATCCTTTTCGCCCGTCGTGTCGATCTCTACCCTGCCTTTGCCGTCCGTGATCGGCTCCATAAGGGTGTAGCAGCCCTTGAACATATCGTCAACCCATAACTCGACGATCTTCTGCTCGGAGGTATACGGGATCCCCATACGCTGAGCCCAGTCGAAGGAAAAGTAATTTCGGATAAATGTGACGTCATAGGCGTTAGCGAGCAGCACCCAGCGCTTAGCCTTGCCGAAGCCGAACACGTCGGTCTTTTTCGGGAACTTAAAGGTAAAGGGCTTTTTCAGCGTCATGGATGTGCTGTTGCCCCTGACCTTAAAGATAATCGGCGACTCTATAGTTGAGCCGTCCATATCCGTAATCACGATGGACGCGTCGACGTATCCGTCCTCCTTCACGAGCGTGTTGCCTACGCCGTCCTTGGTCGTGACTCTTATCTGCGGCACGTCAAAATACTCGCCCGCATACGTTCCGTCGGCAGACGCGGAAAAAGGCGTAAACGCGCAGACAGCTATAACACACGCCAGAAGCGATGCGATATATTTTTTCATTCCTGTTCGGATGTTCAATTATCTCACCCGCTTTACATTTTTTCTCATTATCATTGTAATACTTTTCGGGCGGGATGTCAATTTCAACTACCTTCTTTTAAGAGTAATTTTTCCTTCGTCGTACAGCAGCGTAAGCTTGTTGTCGCGCAGTCTGTAGCGAAAAATATACTCGGACTTATCCTTCTCGTCGTAAAGGGCGAATTTCTCGCTGTCAAAGAAGCACAGTCCCGACAGCCGCAGTCGGGCGTCTCTGTCGTCCGACTTCACGGTAAAGTCTGCGCGGTCGCCGTCAAAGCTGAGCGTAACACGGCTGCCGCTCTTCAGCCTTGCGCTCCAGCTGTTGAGCCTGATTTCATCCGCCTCGTTAACTACGACCGCTCCGCACGACGTAAAAACCGCGATAATCGCCGCAAGGAATACGGCAGCAATTCTTTTTCGCATAAAATCTCCTTTCGTCCCGCAGGGGCGCTTATCCCCTGCCGCGGGCTGATAAACACGGACATATTTTCTCTCAAAAATATACTGCGAAAAAGTTGTAAATATTACACCTTTACAGTTTTGTTATAATTCTTGAACAGCATTATAATTTTATGTATAATGAAGAATACCCTGATGAGATTAAGGAGTGAGTTTTGTGCAGACGACAATTGAAAATACAAAAAACATTTTTGATGAAAAAGGCGAGGTCAGCTTCGGCGGCTGGTCGAGAACACCCCTGTTTGTCTATAATAAAGAATCGTATCAGCCACAGAACAAGCTCGTGGAAAGGGACAGCTACTACATCTCCAACGACAGGATGGGCTTTTACATCTCGGTCGAGACTGTGTCGAACGAGGTGTCCATAAAGCTTGCGCTCGCGGATTTTGAGCGCGGAGAGATTGTAAGGGACTATATAAACAGGAAGGTCTGGCTCGAGGCGCTCCCGAGCCTTCCCGAGTCAGGCAAGCTCGGCGAATTCTCTTATTCCGATAAAAGAATAGCCCTCGCGCTGACAAACACAGTCGAGGGACGTTACATAAAATGCGATTTTATCGACTTCAATAACTTCAAGAACCTTTACGTCAAGGTTCTTGTCAAAAAGACGGACGGCGAGAGTATGAACACCGTCGCGCCGTTCAACGACAACCCCAAGTGCTTTTTTATGAAGCGCTTCGTTCCCAAGTTTGTCGCGTCGGGCGTTGTGCGCATCGGCGGAGAGGACTACAGCCTCGACGAGGAGAGCAGCAGCGTTTACTTTGACTGGAGCCGCTTTGTACTCCCGCGCCGTCAGCAGTACCAGACGCTGGCGGGCTCGGTCATTATCGACGGTCACAGGTTCGCGGTAAACCTCGCGTCGAAGGTGGGAAATAACTCAAAAGGCAGTGAGAACTGCTATTTTATCGACAACAAGCTCTACAAGGTAGGCAGGCTGAAGGTCAGCGGAAACGACAAAAGCACGGACGGCGAGTGGCTGTTCCATACGGCTAAGGGCGCGCTTGACTTGCGGTTCGTCCCCGACAGGCACGACGGAAAGACGCTGTCGTGCAAATGCGACAAGACCACCATCGTATTCGGCAAGCTCTACGGGATCATCGACGACATCGACGGCACGCTCGAGCTTGACGGCGAAAGAGCGCATATGATTTTCGGAAATCTATAGTAAAAAACACGGTCGCGAAAGACCGTGTTTTTTTATATCAGTTTCTTGTTCTTGTGCCGTCGTACAGAGTTTCCTCGTTTACCGAAACGGCTTTGCCCTGTCTCAGGCTCTCGGGAACATCGAGGAAGCGCTGATTCCTGCTGCCGCGGAACAGCAGCATAAGGCTGCGCTGTTCAAGCTCGAATCTTCCGTCCACAAGGTAGTCGCAGCTCTCGAGCAGACGCTTCCACTCGGGGTGCTCATCGAAGCCTTCAACGAGCTGTTCAAAGGTGTAGCCCGTGTAGCTCATAACATTGAGCCCGTTTTCGTGACACTTTTCGGCGAGCTCCGCCAGCGCCTCAGCCTGACAGAACGGCTCTCCGCCCGAGAACGTAAGCCCCTGAAGGATCGGGTTCTTCACCGCTATGGCGAGGATTTTGTCGACGTCCCCGGGGTGACGCGGCTCGAACGCCCATGTCTCGGGATTGTGACAGCCCTTGCAGTGGTGAGGACAGCCCTGAGTAAAAATAGTCATCCTGATACCGGGGCCGTCAACGATACTCTCGCTGACGACCCCCGATAAGTTTAATTTAGTTCCCATTACGCTGTTTCCGCGTCAAGCTCGCTCATATCGAGCGTCTCGCCGATGCTGTGCTTAACTCTGTCCTCGACCTCACTGCGTTTAGCGTCGTTGAAGCGGTCGAGCGTGCCTACGAGGTAGCCCGTGATTCTGCGGATACGCTCGAAGCCCTTTCCGCCCGAGCCTTCCTTACGTCCGCATACGGGACAGTAATCGCCGATGATTCCCGTGTGTCCGCATACGGGATCGCGGTCAACAGGGTGGTTGATCGAGCCGTAACCGACGCCGCTCTCCTTCATCTGACGGATAACAGCCTCGAACGCGTCGAGGTTCTGTGTCGGATCGCCGTCGAGCTCGATATATGAGATATGTCCGCCGTTGGTGAGGTTGTGATAAGGAGCCTCAATCTTGATTTTATCAAAGGCGGAAATGTTGTAGTAAACGGGTACGTGGAACGAGTTTGTGTAATACTCTCTGTCGGTAACTCCGGGGATTTTGCCGAAGCGCTCGCGGTCGATACGCACGAAACGTCCCGAAAGTCCCTCGGCGGGCGTGCCGATAAGCGCGAAGTTGAGCTGATACTTCTTTGTAGCCTCGTTCATCTTCTTGCGCATATAGCCGATGATCTCGAGACCGAGACGCTGTGAGCTCTCGCTCTCGCCGTGGTGCTTGCCCGTGAGAGCCTTAAGGCACTCGGCAAGACCGATAAAGCCGACTGTGAGCGAGCCGTGCTTGAGGACGTCGCGGACGGAATCGTTCGGACCGAGCTTCTCGGAGTCGATCCATACGCCCTGTCCCATAAGGAACGGGTAGTTTCTGACGAGCTTGGAGCACTGGATCTCGAAGCGCTCGAGGAGTTGTTCGATGCAGAGCTCGCACATTCTGTCGAGCTGCTCAAAGAAGAAGTCGACGTTCTTGTTCGAGAGGATCGCGAGTCTGGGAAGGTTGATCGAGGTGAAGCTGAGGTTTCCTCTGCCGTATGTGATCTCACGGTCGGGATCATAGACGTTGCCGATAACTCTTGTACGGCAGCCCATGTACGCAACTTCCGTTTCGGGATGGCCTTCCTTATAGTACTGAATGTTGTAGGGAGCGTCGAGGAAGGAATAGTTCGGGAAGAGACGCTTCGCCGAAACCTTCATAGTCTCCTTGTAAATATCGTAGTTAGGATCACCGGGGTTGTAGTTTACACCCTCTTTTACCTTGAAGATCTGAATCGGGAAAATCGGAGTCTCGCCGTTTCCGAGACCGTTGTCGGTAGCCTTGAGGATGTTCTTCATTACCATACGTCCCTCGGGAGAGGTGTCTGTGCCGTAGTTGAGCGACGAGAACGGAATCTGGGCGCCCGCGCGGCTGTGCATGGTGTTGAGGTTGTGGATAAGCGCCTCCATAGCCTGGAAGGTAGCTCTGTCGGTCTCGCTCTCGGCGTGCTTGAACGCGAAGCGCTGGATCTTGCCCGCGATTTTCTCGCCGAAGTTTTCGGTGAGGAGCTGAGCCTCAGCGTCCTTGTACTCCTTGTCGTCGCAGGCTGTAAGTCTCGGCTTTTTGCCCGAGATCTCCTCAGCCTTGTCGCAGATTTCCTTTGAGAGCGCCTCGGGGTTCTCGGCGTCCGTGAGAAGCTCAACGGCTCTCTCGAGGTTCTGGCGGTAACGCTTTCTGTATGTCTTGGCTACACCGGGAGCCATCGAGTAGTCGAAGTTCGGCACGCTCTGTCCGCCGTGCTGGTCGTTCTGGTTGGACTGGATAGCGATACACGCGAGTGCCGAGTACGACTGGATATCGTTGGGCTCGCGGAGATAACCGTGACCTGTGGAGAATCCGCCGTCAAAGAGCTTGAGCAGGTCGATCTGGCAGCAGGTCGTGGTAAGCGTGAGGAAGTCGAGGTCGTGAATATGGATATCACCGTCGAGGTGAGCCTTGCTGTGCTTGGGATTGAGGATGTACATATGATAGAACTGCTTAGCGCCCTCGGAACCGTATTTGAGCATTGTTCCCATAGCGGTGTCGCCGTCGATGTTGGCGTTCTCACGCTTGACGTCGTTGTCCTTGGCAGCCTTGAAGGTGAGGTCCTCGTAAATCTTCATCAGCTTCGTGTTCATATCGCGGACTCTCGTGCGGTCTGCGCGGTAGAGGATGTACTCCTTGGCGGTTCTGGCGTGTCCCGACTCGATAAGCTCTTTCTCTACGATATCCTGGACATGCTCAACGGAGGGTGTTTTATCGCCCTCAGCCTCGAGGGACGCGAGCACCTGCTCGGCAAGCTTCTGGGCAATTGTATAGTCTGTGCCGCCTATAGCCTGAGCGGCTTTGTAGATCGCTTGCGTGATTTTTTCGATGTCAAAGTCGGCGGTTCTGCCGTCTCTTTTCTTGATTTTCGTAATCATCTTTTACCTCCCAAATTACATTTTTGTAAACGTTATTTCTTTTGAAACACTATATATTGTGTGTCCGTACAGTTTGCCTGCACATTATAGCGGATTTGCACATTTTCGTCAATAGTAAAACTGCCAAAAACCCAACGAGATTTTTGTGCAAAACGAGGAAATTAAAAATCCAATTTTTTCAATAAGAATTAAACCCCGTTTTTCAACATTTTGCGTGAAAAATTTTAAAACCGCGAGTATTAAAAAATGTAATTTTTAAGTTACAGAAATTTAATTATTAAAGCAAAAAGAGAGAGCCGAAGCTCTCTCCGAAAAAACGCGACCTTTTAAACGATATCGTCGGGTTTGTATTCTTTTTTCTTGACGATCGACTCCTCGCGGTGCTGATAGCGAGCGAGAATTCCCATAACCGAGAAGAACGCCGAGAACAGGTACAGGATCAGCGCTATTACCGAGCCGATACAGATGTACTGCGCGCCGACAAAGTTGATGATCGCGAGCACTCCGAGCAGCGAGGCGATAAAGCCGACGATGTTCTTCAGGTTGTAGTAGAAATCAAAAAGCTGGAAGCCGAGCGCTACAACGGGAATCACAAGGAACGAAAGATAGCAGAAGCCGATGGTGTTGAGCCTGTCGCTCTGGTCGCTCTCGCTTCCGATAAGCTGAACGTAGTCGAGCGCGGTGAAAATCAGCTTTTTGTTAATGTTCGTGATAGTGACTTTGAACTCGGCGGTCTTGCCCGCGACGCTCTCGTCGCTGAAGTTGTCGGGGAGCTTAGCCTTAAAGGTGAACGTCTCCCCCCTCGTGTGTCCCGCGAGCTTTTCGCCGAAGCCGCTGAAATAGCTGTCCGCCTCAAGCACAAAGCCCTTGCCATCGATCTTACTGTCCTTGAACGGCTTGCCGTCAACGGTAGCGTAGGAGTTTATCTCGATCGTGTCGCCAAGCTCGGCGGTAACATTCTCGCCGGACGCGCTCTGCATCATTCCCGTCTCGTCCCATACATAGGGCTGAGCCGTCAGAAAAATCTGAACAATAAACATTATTATAAGCACGACTCTTATACGTTTCGTCGCCTGATTTTGAATTTTTAGCATTATATTTCCCCACCAGAATTAAAATTGCATTTACACCGAAGATTATATCACATAATTAACAATAATACAATATCTTGAACATTACTTTTTATAGTGATATAATAATAACCTACACAAAACTTGGAGGTATAAAAATTGGATTGGTTCAAAGAATCTGTAATGTACAACATCTACCCGCTCGGGTTCACGGGAGCTCCCAGAGAAAACGACTTTAAGCTCGAGTACAGGCTCGACAAAATATATGACTGGATCGACAACTTTAAAAAGCTGTCGGTAAACACCATCGTATTCAACCCTGTTTTCGAGAGCACCCGCCACGGCTACGACACGATCGACTACTACAAAATCGACAGCCGGCTCGGAGATAATGATTCTTTTAAGGAAATATGCGAGACGCTCCACAAGAACGGTATCCGCGTTATTCTTGACGGCGTTTTCAATCACGTCGGCAGGGATTTCTTCGCGTTCAAGGACGTCCAGCAGAACCGCGAGAACTCGCAGTACTGCTCGTGGTTTATGAACCTCAACTTCTGGGGCAACAACCACTACAACGACGGCTTCTGCTATGAAGGCTGGGCAGGTCACATCGACCTCGTAAAGCTCAACCTCGACAACACTCAGGTCGTAGACCACCTTATCGGCGCGGTCAAGTTCTGGATCGAGGAATTCGGCATCGACGGTCTGAGGCTCGACGCCGCCGACTGCGTCAACCTTGAGTTCTTCAAGAAGCTCAGAAACACCTGTCTCAGCCTCAAGCCCGATTTCTGGCTCTACGGCGAAATAATCGGCGGCGACTACAACCGCTGGGCTAACAACGAGGCTCTCCACTCGGTAACAAACTACGAGTGCTATAAGGGTATCTACTCCAGCCACAACGACCACAACTACTTTGAGATCGCGCATTCGCTGAACAGACAGTTCGGCGACGGCGGTATTTACCGCAATATCTATACATTCAACTTCGTTGACAATCACGACGTCAACCGCGTCGCGTCAATGCTCCGTGAAAAAGAGCACCTTAACAATGTTTACACCGTTCTCTATACGATGCCCGGCGTACCGTCGATCTACTACGGCAGCGAATGGGGCATCAAGGGAATGCGCACGAGAACGAGCGATTATGAGCTTCGCCCGTGTCTCGATATCGATAACATACCCGAGCCGAATATGGCGCTCTACCGCCACCTGTGCAAGCTCGGCAAGGTGCGCAAGGCTCTCCCCGCGCTGAAGTACGGAGACTTCCGCAACGTTAACATACGCAACGAGCAGCTCGTCTACAGCAGAAAGTGCGACGGTCAAATAGTATACGTCGCTCTTAACCTCAGCTCAGATCCGTATACGATCGACTTCAATGTTGACGGCGACGGTATTCTCACCGACGTTCTCAGCGGAAGCAGCTTTGACGCTCACGGCTACGCGAGAGTCGAGCTCGAGCCGTTCAGCTCGAGGATCATGGTGCTCGGCGACGGCAGTTATTCGATCGACTTTGACGAGGATAATTCTGTAGAAGAAATTAAGCCGCAGGAGATCATTCTCCCCGTACCTGTCGAGGCAGGAAAATACAGACATTTCAAGGGAAATGAGTACGAGGTGATCGGTATCGCGAAGGACAGCGAGACGCTGGAGGAGATGGTCGTGTACCGCGCGCTCTACGGCGACGGCGGTCTGTGGGTAAGAAGCAGACGCAACTTTGAGGAAGTAATCGAGCGTGACGGCAAGGTTATGAGAAGATTCGAACGGATCGACTGAAAATGACAGACAAAACGGGGTTGGCTCAAAAAGGAATAGAGCCAACCCCTGAATCAAATCGCTGTATTGATAGTTGAAAGTGATAAGTTATAAGCGGCAGTAAATGATGTGTTTTATCGACACAACAACCTCATTTAATCACTTTTCACTTTAAGGCAACACCGCACAATTCGCGGCGCACGCCTTGCTA
>JAHLBL010000539.1 GCA_020625635.1 bacterium | reverse complement strand
ATCCAGAAATACACAAGAGGATGCAACACACTGTTCGGTAAAATCTGTTATTACGGTCAGATCGCGGGGCAGGTGTATTCTATAGGAAAGAGTGTTCTGGAAGCAGCAGGAGCAATCCAATCCGATCAGGATAAGATTATGGAGCAATTCTCCGTTATAAACGGTAAGCTTGATACGATTATTGATAACCAGTATAAAATAATGGATATGCTCGATAAAGTTAAGGAGGATTTAAAGGAAGCTGAGAACGACAGGTACAGAGAAAACCTGGATGATTTAAAAGCGGATATCGAACTCCAGGAGGAATTAATGGAAAAAGGCGCTATGT
>JAHLBL010000538.1 GCA_020625635.1 bacterium | reverse complement strand
ATGCCCATCGGCGCGAAGGTTACGCTCAGAGGCGAGAGAATGTACGAGTTCCTCGACAGACTCTTCAACGTAGCTCTTCCCCGTGTACGTGACTTCAGAGGAATCAACCCCAACTCGTTCGACGGACGCGGTAACTATTCCATGGGTCTGCGCGAGCAGCTCATTTTCCCCGAAATCGACTACGATAAGGTAGATAAGGTCAGAGGTATGGACATTTGCTTCGTCACTACCGCTGAGACTGATGAAGAGGCTCGTGAGTTACTCACACTTATGGGCGCTCCGTTTGCTAAGTAAGGAGGGATTGTTGTGGCTAAGACTGCTATGAAAAT
>JAHLBL010000537.1 GCA_020625635.1 bacterium | reverse complement strand
TACAAAGTCAAAAGCGGCGAACAGCTCCGCGTGTGTATGACCTCCGACTTTTTCCTTGAGGAAGCGGACGCGTGGCGTGACGAGGCTTGGAATATCATTCGTCAGCGCCCCGACGTGGTTTTCTTCTTACTGACGAAACGTCCCCGGAGAGTAAGGGATCACCTGCCAAGTGATTGGGGCGACGGCTGGGAAAACGTATTTTTTAATGTTAGCTGTGAGAATCAGAAACGAGCCGACGAGCGCATCCCAATTTTGTTCTCCCTGCCGTTCAAGCACAAGGGAATTATGTGTGCGCCGTTTATCGGCGAGATCAGCATTAGAGATTACCT
>JAHLBL010000536.1 GCA_020625635.1 bacterium | reverse complement strand
CTGTGAGCGGATCTGACCGACTCTTGCCTTGATAGCGTCCTGATCACCCGCGCCGTCGACGATAATCGTGTTCTCCTTGTCGACCTTGACCTGACGGGCTGTGCCGAGCTGGTCGAGAGTTACGTCCTTGAGCTCAAGTCCGAGCTCGGAGGTGATGACCGTACCGCCTGTGAGCGTCGCGATATCCTGAAGCATTTCCTTGCGTCTGTCGCCGAAGCCCGGAGCCTTGACAGCTACGCTCTGGAGTGTGCCGCGGAGCTTGTTGAGTACGAGGTTTGTGAGAGCGTCGCCCTCTACGTCCTCGGCGATAATGAGAAGCTTTCTGCCGCT
>JAHLBL010000535.1 GCA_020625635.1 bacterium | reverse complement strand
GAGCTGTAGAACTTGAGCGCGCGGCCGCCTGTGGTGACCTCGGGGTTTCCGTAGACAACGCCGACCTTCTCGCGCAGCTGGTTGATGAAGATAGCCACGCAGTTGCTCTTGTTGATAGCGCCGGCGAGCTTTCTGAGCGCCTGGGACATAAGACGAGCGTGCAGACCTACGTGGCTGTCGCCCATCTCGCCCTCGATTTCAGCCTTGGGAACGAGAGCCGCTACGGAGTCGATTACGATAACGTCGATCGCGCCGCTTCGGATAAGTCCCTCGGCGATTTCGAGCGCGTCCTCGCCTGTGTCGGGCTGTGAAACGAGAAGCTCGTTGATGT
>JAHLBL010000534.1 GCA_020625635.1 bacterium | reverse complement strand
CACGGCTGCACAGGTAAGGGCAACGACCAGGTTCGTTTTGAACTCGCTATTAAGGCTTACGCTCCCGATATGCCCATTATCGCTCCATGGAGAACATGGGAATTCAAGAGCCGTGAGGAGGAAATCGCTTACGCTG
Organism: bacterium; assembly: GCA_020625635.1. Classification (GTDB taxonomy): domain Bacteria; phylum Bacillota; class Clostridia; order Oscillospirales; family Acutalibacteraceae; genus Ruminococcoides. Next base: position 196 of record JAHLBL010000534.1, on the reverse strand, counting down.
AGGCTAAGAACATTCCTCTGAAGATCAACCGTGAGACAAACTATTCCAAGGATAAGAACCTCTGGCACTTAAGCCACGAAGGTCTCGACCTTGAGGATCCCGCTAATGAGCCTATGTATGAGAAGGAAGGCTTCCTCGAAATGGGCGTATCTCCGCTCCAGGCTCCCGATAAGCCCGAGTATGTCACCATTCACTT
>JAHLBL010000533.1 GCA_020625635.1 bacterium | reverse complement strand
TAGGTGAAAAATGCCTATTTACTTACACCAAGAGCGAAAAATCCAGTGTTTATGCGGGTTTGCGGGTGTAAGGAGTTTGAATTTTTCCTTACACCGCCTTACACCTCCTTACACCGAATCCGTAAAAGCTATGGTAACTCTTCTCATATACTCTACGAAAACAGGAATAATTGCGTTGTATTATGCAACTTGTGAGAAAGTTTTACAAAAAAATTACACAAAGTTTTGGTTCTAAGCTCACAAAACAAAAAAGACACCCATTCGGCAATAATCTTTGCTGCTTTTCAATAACCTTTTTTCAGACTGACTCTTCGTTGGTCTTTTCGTTTTGCTTTT
>JAHLBL010000532.1 GCA_020625635.1 bacterium | reverse complement strand
CGTCGGTCTTGAAAACGTCGGCAAGAAGAACGCGGGATCGTTCTCGCTCGGTATGCGTCAGCGACTCGGTATCGGCTTGGCACTTGTAGGCGAGCCCGAGCTGATCATTCTTGACGAGCCGATCAACGGACTTGATCCCCAGGGTATCGTCGAGGTAAGAGCGATGCTCGAAAAGCTTCGCGACGAAAAGGGAATCACGGTTATGATCTCCAGCCATATCCTTGACGAACTCGGCAAGCTCGCTGACTCCTACGGAATCATCCACGAGGGAAAGCTCGTAGACGAGTTTACAACCGAGGAGCTTTCCGAACGCTGCGGTCAGTACGTTGTAGTTAAAT
>JAHLBL010000531.1 GCA_020625635.1 bacterium | reverse complement strand
TTGAAGTCCATATCGCCGAAGAAGTCCTCGAGTCCCTGGATGTCAACCATTGTCATCCATCTCTCACCCTCGGTGATAAGACCGCAGGAAATACCAGCTACGGGAGCCTTAATCGGAACACCCGCGTCCATAAGAGCGAGGGTTGAACCGCAGACAGAACCCTGTGAGGTAGAACCGTTGGAGGAAAGAACCTCGGAAACGAGTCTGAGAGCGTAGGGGAACTCCTCTACGGGAGGAATTACGGGGAGCAGAGCTCTCTCAGCGAGCGCGCCGTGACCGATTTCACGACGTCCGGGACCGCGGCTGGGCTTTGTCTCGCCTACCGAATAGCTCGGGAAGTT
>JAHLBL010000530.1 GCA_020625635.1 bacterium | reverse complement strand
GCGGCGGCAGGCGTGTCCTTCTACGGCACTACTCAGCTTCTTAACAACGCGCTTGCAAACGGAGCGTCCAATGTAGTGTATGAGATCTCGACAGGCGTTCTCGGAATATTCGGCGGATTTTTAGCTGTCGCGGGCGTTATTGTGTGTCCGATCACCTCGGGTGATACCGCGTTCCGCAGCGCAAGACTGATTCTTGCGGAAACCTTTAAGCTTAATCAGAAAAAAATTTATAACCGTTTGCTTATAACGATTCCTCTGCTTGTAATCGGCGGTCTGCTGACATGGTTCGCGATTGCCAATGACAGCGGCTTCCAGATAGTATGGCGTTACTTCTCGTGGAG
>JAHLBL010000053.1 GCA_020625635.1 bacterium | reverse complement strand
TGCGACAAATGCTGCAAGTTTTTTGAATAAACAGATACAATCGGTGTAGCTTACACTACACCGATTTTCTGTATTTGAGGTGTTAGTTTTGATTATTTTGATTGTCGGTCTGTCAGTACTCGCTGCTGTAATCGACCAGATTATTAAGATTATCGTTGTGAATAATCTGAAGCCTGTTTCTTCGGTTGAGTTTATTCCGAATCTTGTTTCTTTCACTTATGTAGAGAACAAAGGCGCGGCTTTCGGAATCCTCGCCAACGCGCGCTGGGTATTCATACTATTTACGATTCTGATAATAATCGCCTTGTTTGTTTACATTATAAAAAAGAAAATCAACTCAAAGCTGTTTATTACCTCGGCAATTTTGATTATCGGCGGTGGAATAGGAAATCTTGTGGACAGGATCTTTCTCGGATATGTTGTTGACTTTATAAAAATCAGCTTTTTCCCGCCAGCGTTTAATTTTGCCGACTGCTGTGTTACAATCGGCGCCGTTTTAATGGTAATATATCTGCTGTTTTTCACCGATTTCAAGGATGAAAAGAAAATCAATGGATAATTATACTTTTTCTGTAAATTCTTTCGATGCAGGGAAGAGGCTTGATAAATTTATCGCCGAAAACATTCCTGATGTCACACGTTCATCGGTTGTGAACCTGATTGAAAGCGATAATGTTCTTGTTAACGGTAAAAAACAGAACAAGAATTATAAGCTCCGTATTAATGATATTGTTTCTGTCATTATTCCCGAGCCCATCGAATACGAAGCAAAAGCCGAAAATATTCCGCTCGACATCGTTTATGAAGACAGTGACCTTCTTGTTGTCAATAAACCGAAAGGTATGGTTGTTCATCCTGCCGCCGGTAATTATGAAGGAACGCTTGTAAACGCGCTGCTGTATCATTGTAAGGACGATTTATCGGGCATTAACGGAGTAATGAGACCGGGTATCGTCCATAGGATAGACAAGAACACCAGCGGACTTTTGATTGTCGCAAAAAACGATAAAGCGCATAAGCATCTCGCCGAACAGATTAAGGAGCACAGCTTTACACGTGAGTATGAGGCTGTGGTTTGGGGCAATATAAAAGATGACACGGGTACGGTTAACGCGCCGATCGGCCGCCATCCTATCGACAGAAAGAAAATGACGGTCACTGAGCGCAACTCAAAAAACGCCGTCACTCACTTTGAAGTGCTCGAAAGACTAAACGGCTATACATACATTAAATGCAGGCTTGAGACAGGCAGAACACATCAGATTCGTGTACATATGGCGTATCTCGGACATCCTGTGTCTGGCGATGATGTGTACGGTGTAAAAAAAGAAAAAGTCAATTTTGAAGGGCAATGCTTACACGCACGAAAAATCGGATTCATTCATCCTTCGAGCGGAGAGTATATGGAATTCACTTCTCCGCTGCCCGAATATTTTACAAAATGGCTCAACACACTAAGAAACCGATAATTTTATAAAAAACACTTGCATTTTAATTCCGTATGTGATATTATATTTAGGCATTTGGATACCGTTACTATGTAATGGGGTTCAATAAACGGCGTTACGCCGCAATTTGAAGCGGATAGTCCTCTGTACCTTGTACATGAATATCTGAAATTTATAGGAGGTTCAATATGGACGCATTAAAGACAATTGCCGCAGATTCTGTAAAGGCAGAGGCTCCTCAGTTTGCTATCGGTGATACCGTAAAGGTTTCCGTTAACATCCGCGAGGGTCAGAGAGAAAGAATCCAGATGTTCGAAGGCACAGTTATTGCCAGAAGAGGTTCGGGTGTAGCCGAGACTTTCACAGTTCGCCGCGTAGCTTACGGTGTAGGTGTAGAGAGAGTATTCCCTGTACATTCTCCTAACGTAAGAAAGGTTGAGGTTGTTCGTCACGGTAAAGTCAGAAGAGCTAAGCTCTACTATCTCCGTGATCGTGTTGGTAAGGCTGCCAAGGTTAAAGAAAGAATCTAAAGTAATCAAGGGAGCTTTTCTTAAGCTCCTTTTTACTTTACCTCATTTCAACTGAAGGTGTATTATGAATAATGATATCAGGAACAATGAAGAAATAAAAAACAGAATCGAAGCTAAAAAGCGCGAAATGGCTGAACAGGGCAAGACGAAAAAGAAGCGCAAAAAACGCAATACGGATTCACGTACAATTCACCTGAAGAAATCCGAGGGCACAGCAAGCCTTTACGAGTGGGTTCATTCACTTGTATTCGCTGTCGCAATCGTTGTAATACTGCTTACATTCTTCCTCAGACTTGTTGACGTAAGCGGACGTTCCATGGTTCCTACACTCCAAAACAAGGATAAGGTTATCGTATCCAATTTCTTCTACACACCGAAAACAGGTGATATTATCGTAGCGAGTCACGGCGCAAACTACGAAGAACCTGTAATTAAGCGTGTAATCGCTACAGAAGGACAGACTTTATCCATTGATTTTGACAACGACGTTATTACTGTTGACGGTCAGGTTCTTCAGGAAGACTACATTCAAGGTCACACGGGAGACGAGGGCGGAGTTATTCCGTCGGTTATTCCCAAGGGAAAGGTGTTTGTACTGGGAGATAACCGTTCCGAGTCTATGGACAGCCGTTCCACAAAAATCGGTCTTATTGACGTCAATGATATTATCGGAAAAGCGGAATTTGTTGTTTTTCCGTTCTCGGACGCCAAATATTTATACTGATGATATTGTTTTATAGCTCACATCTGTTGTATAATAGATGTGAGCTTATTTCTATTAAAGGGGAATAATTATGAGCGGTAATCAGACAATTCAGTGGTTTCCAGGTCATATGACCAAAACCAAAAGAAAAATACAGGCAGGACTGAAGCTTATTGACCTTGTAGTCGAAATAATCGACGCAAGAATTCCAATCAGCAGCAGCAATCCCGATTTAGCGGAAATTATTCAGAATAAACCAAAGCTTGTACTTTTAAACAAATCGGATAAAGCCGATAAAAAAGCTACTCAGCTCTGGATCAAGCACTATGAAAGCCAAGGCGTGACAGCGCTTGCCGTAGACTGCAAAAGCGGAAAAGGGCTTAATCAGTTTGTTCCCGCCGTAAGGAAAATACTAAGTGAAAAGTTTAAGGCTCAGAAAGCAAAGGGTATGGTGAATCCAATTCTCCGTATTATGATAGTCGGTATCCCGAACGTAGGTAAATCATCATTCATCAACCGCATTTCCAAGCAAACACGCGCAAAGGTTGAGGACAGACCGGGAGTAACACGAGGAAATCAGTGGTATACAATATCCTCAGACCTTGAAATGCTCGACACTCCGGGAGTATTGTGGCCTAAATTTGATGATGAGACAGTCGGGCTTCACCTTGCGTTTACAGGCGCTATTAAGGACAATATTCTTGATATCGAACTGCTCGCGTGCGATTTCCTTTCGGTTATGATAAAGAAGCCCACAGAACAGTTTTTGCAGAGGTTTAAACTAAACGCATCGGATATTTCAGATATTACATCCTACGAGCTGCTCGAGCTTATCGGAAGAAAAAGAGGTATGCTTATTTCAGGCGGTGAAATCAATACGGAAAGAGCGGCTAATCTTATTTTTGATGAATACAGAGACGGCAAATTCGGCAATATCACACTGGAATATCCCGAATAAATCAGTAAGAAAGGCTATGGATAATTAATATGGAAAGCATTGACTGGCTGTTATACGAAAAAGAAACAAGAAACAAAGGCTTCAACCTCATTTGCGGAGTTGACGAAGCAGGAAGAGGTCCTCTCGCGGGTCCTGTATGTGCCGCCGCTGTAATTCTTCACGAGGGACAGATTATCGAAGGCGTTAACGACTCAAAAAAGCTCAGCGAAAAAAAGCGCGAAGCATTGTATGATGTTATTAAAAACGAGGTGCTTGCGTACTCAATAGCATTTGCTTCAGTAGAAGAAATAGAGGAAATGAATATTCTAAACGCAACTATGCTTGCTATGCGACGCGCTGTAGAGGGCTTAAGCCCGAGAGCGAAATACGCTCTTATTGACGGAAACCGTCTGCCTCCGCTCGATATTCCGTGCGAATATGTTATCAAGGGAGACGCAAAATCCATGTCTATAGCCGCTGCCTCGATTTTAGCCAAAGTCAGCCGTGACAGGCTATGCTATGAATATGCGGAAAAATATCCTGTGTACGGGTTTGATAAGCACAAAGGGTACGGTACAAAAGGACACACGGATGCTATTTTGAAATACGGTCCATGTGAGATCCACAGACTGAGTTTTCTGAAGAAAATTTTAAACAAATGATTACTGAGAAAAGAAACAAAGGCAACAAAGGTGAAAAAGCAGTAGTTAAATTTCTTAAAAAGAATAAATTTAGAATCATTACTCTTAATTACACAGAAAAGACAGGCGAGATCGATATTATCGCCGAGGATAAAAACTACATCATCTTTGTTGAGGTAAAAACACGTCAGGAAGGGCAGATGCTCGAGCCGAGGTTTTCGGTTGATTATAAAAAGCGTATGAGAATACTGCGCACGTCAAACATCTTCCTTCAGAAACACAGAACAGATAAACAACCGCGTTTTGATATCGCGGAGGTTATTGTTAACTCAAAAGGGAAGATGAGCATAAACTACCTTGAAAACGCTTTTCAACAGGAGGGAAAATATGCGGCTTTTTGACCTTCATTGTGACACGATCTATGAGTCACTCGTAAAAAATACAGATATTTCAAACCCTGATTTTCACATTACACCTCAGAAATCCTCATACATCAACACATATATTCAGTGTTTTGCGATCTGTGTTCCTGAGGAAATCAAAGGTGAAAACGCGACCGAGATGTTTTTACAGGCTTATAGCAGGCTTCGGGAACAATGTGAAAAGTTCGGGATCACAATTATCCGATCGTATGAAGATATAAAAAGAGTTGAAGAAAACGGGGGAAAGGGAGCGGTTTTCACGGTAGAAAACGCCTCTCCTCTCGCGGGAAAACTTGATAATATTGAATTATTCATTAACTGCGGAGTGAAATTTGTAACGCTGACATGGAACGGACGCAACGAGCTCGGAGCTGGAGCGATGGTATCCCACTCAAACGGCATCACTCCTTTTGGTATAGAAGTTATAAAAAAACTCGAGAATAACAATATTACAATTGATGTTTCTCACGCCAGCGACAGACTTATGTATGATGTGTTTACTCATTCAACCAAACCTATTGTAGCAACTCACTCGAATTCGAGAGCAGTAACCAATCACAAGCGCAATCTTACCGATGAACAGTTTAAGATTATATCCAAACGCGGCGGAATAGTCGGACTGAATTTTCACAAGTATTTTTTAAACAACAATCCCGACACTGCGTCAAAAACAGATATTCTAAGACACGCAGAGCATTTTTTATCCTTGGACGGAGAAAATACTGTCGCTATCGGCGCTGATTTCGACGGCTGCGAACTCCCTGATGATATTTCTGGAATTGACTCCATGAGTGAAATATACGAGATGTTTTTAAAAGAAAACTACAGCGAAACGCTTGTAAATAAGATTTTCTTTGAAAATGCCTTCAAATTCTGTCAAAACTTTGACAAAAGGTAATATTTAAGTTATAATAATAAGTTGAAAACAACATTCGAAAGGGTGATTTTATGTTGTATAACAGTACAGAAAATAAAAACGAGGTTGTATCCGCGTCACAGGCTATCGCACAGGGTATTTCCAAGGACGGAGGTCTCTTTGTTCCTCAGGAGCTTCCCAAATATGATATTGATACTCTTAAGGAGCTTCTCTCTCTCGGATACAAGGGTATCGCCAAAAAAGTTTTCTCTGATTTCCTTACCGATTTTACCGCAGAGGAAATTGACGAATGTGTTGAAAAAGCGTATACAGTTGAGAAATTCGGCGGTGAGAATCCCGCTCCGATCGCATATAAGAAGTTCAACGGTAACGACGTGAACATTCTTGAGCTCTGGCACGGTCCTACATGCGCGTTCAAGGATATGGCGCTTCAGATTCTTCCTCATCTGCTCACAAAATCGCTCAAAAAGACAAATGACGGCAAGGACGCCGTTATCCTCGTAGCGACCTCAGGCGACACGGGCAAAGCCGCTCTGGAGGGCTTTAAGGATGTTGATCACACTAAGATCCTTGTATTCTATCCTGTCGACGGCGTAAGTCCGATGCAGAAGCACCAGATGAATACCCAGGAAGGCGCAAATGTAAACGTCTGCGCAATTGAGGGCAATTTTGATGACGCTCAGACAGGCGTTAAGAAAATATTCACTACTGCCGAAATCAACGAAGTACTCCACAATAACAATATGATGTTCAGCTCCGCTAACTCCATAAACTGGGGCAGACTTCTTCCTCAGATCGTTTACTATATCGCATCCTACTGCGAGCTCGTAAACGACGGAAAAATCAAGCTCGGCGACAAAATCAATGTTGTTGTTCCCACAGGTAACTTCGGAAATATCCTCGCTTCATACTACGCCTGCTGCATGGGACTTCCGATCAACAAGTTTATCTGTGCTTCAAACTCAAACAATGTTCTGACAGACTTTATCAATTCGGGCGTTTATGATAAGAACCGTCAGTTCTACACCACAATTTCTCCTTCTATGGATATTCTCGTATCCTCGAATCTCGAGAGGCTTCTCTACAAGCTTTCCGGCGATAATGATGCTGTCACCGCAGAGTGGATGACCGCTCTTAAGACAAGCGGAAAATACACTGTCTCCGAGGAAGTTAAGAACGCCGTAACATCCGCTTTCTACGGCGGCTGCTGCGACGACGAGGAAACAAAGAAGGTTATCGCCAAATTCTTCAAGGAAGAAGGCTATCTGTGTGATACACACACTGCCGTAGCCGTTTCGGTTTACGACAAATATGTTCAGGAAACAGGGGACAAGACGCCTGTTGTGATCGCTTCAACAGCAAGTCCCTACAAATTCTCACGCGCAGTGCTTACAGCAGTAAACGGTGAGGATAATCTTCCTGAAACTGAGTTTGAGATGGTAGATATGCTTAATAAACTCACGGGCGTAGAGATTCCCGCTCCGCTCGCGAGCCTTAAGGATAAAAAAGCAAGATTCTCGGATGTAGTAAAGGTAAACGAGATGCCCGACTACGTTCTTTCCTCACTCGGAGTTAAATAATGTCGCTTTTCGCAATCGCGGATTTTCACCTTTCACTTGGTACGGACAAGCCTATGGACATTTTCAAAGGCTGGGACAATTACGTTGAAAGGCTTACGTATAACTGGAACAGACTCATCGACAGCGATGATACCGTTGTAATCGCGGGCGATATTTCCTGGGCAATGAAGCTCAACGAAACCGAACGGGACTTCGATTACATAAACAAGCTCAACGGAAATAAAATTCTGCTGAAGGGAAATCACGACTACTGGTGGGACACCCTTACAAAAATCAATAAATTCCTCGACGAAAAGAGTTTTCATACAATAAAAATCCTTTTTAACAACAACTTTATTGTTGACGATTATGCCGTATGCGGTACAAGGGGATGGACGCTTGATTATTCATCCGACGATGATAAGCTTGTAATGAACCGCGAAGTCGGTCGTCTCAGGCTGTCGCTCGAAAGTGCCGCAAAAAGCGGAAAAGAACCCGTTGTGTTTCTCCATTATCCGCCCTTGTACGGTACTCAGGAGTGCGCGGAAATGATTGATTTAATGCTTGAATTCGGTGTTAAAAAGTGTTATTACGGTCATATTCACGGCAGCAATATGATCCGCGGCGCGTTTAACGGAGAATATCGCGGAATAAGATTCAGACTTGTTTCCTGCGACGCTGTTTCATTTACGCCTGTTTTGGTGAGGTAAAACGCATTAATATGCGGTTTTATGTGAGCAATATTTATCAAATATGTATTGCTAAATTGTAAAAAAAATGTTATAATTACGTAATGGTTAATAATAATTGATTAGTATGCTTTATGGAGGAATCAAAATGAGTTTAAAAAATACTACAAAACTTGAGGACGCAAACAAATACGAGTTAGAGGTTTCCGTTGATAAGGAAGCTTTTAACGCTGCAATTACAAAGGTTTACAAGAAACAGGTTAAGAATATCAATATCCCCGGCTTCAGAAAGGGAAAAGCTCCCAGACATATTATCGAGAGAATGTACGGTCAGAACGTATTCTATGAGGATGCTATCGACGAGACATATCCCTCAGCTCTTGCTGACGCAACTGTAGAGGCAGGACTTAAGGCTGTAAGCGTTGACGATCTTTCCGTACAGGAGGTATCCGAGGACGGCTACAGCTTCAAGGCTACAATCACATGCGCTCCTGAGCTCACTGTAGAAGGCTACAAGGGCATCGAGGTTGAGAAGCTCTCGACAGAAGTTACTGACGAGCTTGTCGAGGAAGAGCTTCAGGCAGTTAGAGAGAGAAACGGCAGAATGGTCACAGTAGAGGACAGAGCTGCTCAGAACGGCGATACCGTTGTAATCGACTTTGAAGGCTTTGCCGACGGCGAGGCTTTTGAAGGCGGCAAGGCTGAGAACTACAACCTCAGACTCGGTGACGGAAACTTTATCCCCGGCTTTGAGGAGGCTGTTGTAGGTCACTCGACAGGCGAGGAGTTTACAATCGACGTAACATTCCCCGAGGATTATCACGCAGAGAATCTTGCCGGCAAGGCTGCTCAGTTCAAGATCAAGCTCCACGAAATCAAGGCAAAAGAGCTTCCCGAGGTTGACGATGAGTTCGTTAAGGATGTTTCCGAGAAGGATACTCTTGAGGAGTACAAGGAAGAGCTCAAGGAAAAGGTTGCAAAGCGTCTTGAGGAGAAGGCTGAGAAAGACTTTGATGATAAGCTTACAGATAAGCTTGTTGAGCTTGTTACAGAGGAGATCCCCGAAGCTATGTTCAACAACGAAGTCCGCGATATGATGAACGAGTTCGATATGAGACTCAGACAGCAGGGAATGGACCTCAAGACATATATGCAGTACACTGGCATGGAGCAGGGCGCTATCGAAGCTACATATAAGCCCCAGGCTGAAAAGAGAGTAAAGCTCAGACTCGTTCTCGAGGCTATTGCCCGTCAGGAGAAGATCGAAATTTCCGACGAGGATGTTGAGGCAGAATATAATAAGCTTGCTGAGTCATATAATGTTAAGCCTGAAGAGGTCAAGACGTTTATTGCCAAGGACGCTCTCGCTGAGGATGTTAAGGTTGACAGAGCTATGAAGCTCGTCAGAGATGAAGCGAAAGCTGTATAATAATCAAATTTAAGTCAATTATATACAAGAAAGGATGATTCATATGGCACTTATACCTTATGTCGTTGAACAGACTAACCGCGGTGAACGCTCATATGATATATACTCCCGTCTTTTAAACGACAGAATCATTATGCTTACCGAAGAGGTTAACAGCGCAAGCGCAAGTGTTGTTGTAGCTCAGCTGCTTTATCTTGAGGCTCAGGATCCTACAAAGGATATCAGCCT
>JAHLBL010000529.1 GCA_020625635.1 bacterium | reverse complement strand
TAAGTCCTTCCCCTTTCAGGGGAAGCACTCCGAAGTTCAGTATAAATCAAACATCAGCTCCGCCGTTGATGTAGGTTTTTGTCAAACCCAGCGTTTCCAAAGGCGGAAAAAGCGTCCACCGACGCCCGCCGTTGATGTTGGCTTTGACAAGCTAAACGTCTTAAAAGGCGGATGAAGCGCCCACCGGCGCCCGCCGTTTATGTCGGCTTTGCCGAGCCTGACGTTTCCAAAGGCGGAAAAAGCGCCCACCGGCGCCCCCTTTCAGGGGAAGTACTCCGAAGTTCAGTATAAATCAAACGCCCGCCCCGCCGTATATGATGGTTTTGCCAGAGCGAACGTTT
>JAHLBL010000528.1 GCA_020625635.1 bacterium | reverse complement strand
TCAGGCATATGGTCGGGATTAACCTTATACATCTTTAAAAGGCCCTTGTTCCATCCTTCCCTGCCCTTTCGCGTATCATAAAGGAAAGTCGCGAACGCAGTATCCGCGGTTCTTACGATTTTGCCCGTACATCGAGATACCAGGTATTCGCTGATATCAAGCCATTTATATATTTTTTTAAAAACCTCCGGCTCATTGTTTTCGACCCACTTGTACTTCCAGACAGGGTCCTTGGCGCTGGTTGAGCCCGCGTAATTCACGCGCAGGTTCCGCAAAAGCTTATAAAGGCTGCAACCTGAAACCTTGATTACGCCGCTGCCCATACATTCCTTGTATTCTTTA
>JAHLBL010000527.1 GCA_020625635.1 bacterium | reverse complement strand
ACATCGACATGCTCTCCGCCTCGGCGCATAAATTCCACGGTCCCAAGGGCGTGGGCTTTTTGTACGCGCGCAAGGGAATCGTCCTGCAAAACCTGATTGAGGGCGGCGCACAGGAGCGCGGCAAACGCGCCGGAACGGAGAATCTTCCCGGCATTATGGCGATGGCAGCCGCGCTGAAGGAAGCCGCCACAAGCATGGAACAAAACAACGCGCATATATCGGCGATCCGCGACTATATTATCAAAGGCTTGTCCGAGATACCGCACAGCGCGCTCAACGGCGACGCATCCCAAAGGCTCCCCGGCAACGTCAATTTCAGCTTTGAGGGAATCGAGGGCGAGGG
>JAHLBL010000526.1 GCA_020625635.1 bacterium | reverse complement strand
AAAAGCGAGAAAAAAATCGGCAAGCAAATCTGCGATTCATTTATGAAGAAATGCAGAAATCACGAGCAGGAGCTGTACTCAACGCTTTCGGTTTTTGACCTTTCAAAATTTAAACCAATGATCAAAAAGTTTTCCGAAGCCGCCGAATACCTCAACCGTGTTTCAGGTACGAAGAATTATTTTTCACAGGTGCTCAACGCCGCGCGTCAATCCGAAAAGTTCGGCGTAGACAACGTTTTTAAGGGTAGCTCGAATATGGTTGACTTTATTGATTTCAACAATCTCGTCATTATATTTGACTTGTTCGCGTATAAAGAAAAAGATGATTTTGTCGTGTATTCCGT
>JAHLBL010000525.1 GCA_020625635.1 bacterium | reverse complement strand
CCCAGATGATGTTCGCGTCGTCGGATACCTTGTCCTTGATCATTGTGGAAGCGGCGTCGATATCCTCGAGGCTGATGTCGGGCGAAGCGGTGATATTGATGATAACGCCCTTAGCGCCGTCGATCGAGGTCTCAAGCAGCGGACTGGAAATCGCGGCGTCGGCTGCCTCGGTAGCCTTGTCCTTGCCTGTCGCGAAGCCCATACCCATATGAGCGTAGCCCGCGTCCTTCATTACGGAGGTTACGTCCGCGAAGTCGAGGTTGACCATTCCGGGAACGAGGATGAGGTCTGAGATACTCTGCACACCCTGACGGAGAACGTCGTCCGCGATCGCGAAAGCGTTCTG
>JAHLBL010000524.1 GCA_020625635.1 bacterium | reverse complement strand
GGCTGCGATAACTTCAACCTTAACGATAACGATATCAGACTGATACTAAAGTATATAGTCGGAGATATTATTAGGCAGCGTCAGGACTTGCTCGACAGCGTAGTCGATACAATAGAGGAAGTCTTAAAAATCTGCGCCGATAAAAACAGCGTGGAGTTCTTTGAAAAGGAAATAGAAAAGCTTGAAGCAAAAAAAGAAAAGCTCCTCGATATGTGCCTGTCGGGTGATGTTGAAACTTCCGAGTACAAGAAAGCGACCGAAAGACTCAACTCCGAACATTCCGAGCTGATAAGAAAGCTTAAAACAGAAAAAGAAAAAAGCGCCCTCGTTGACGATAAGGCGCAAA
>JAHLBL010000523.1 GCA_020625635.1 bacterium | reverse complement strand
GGCGCGATGGCTATTCCGATTGCAAAAAGCTTAGGGCTTACTGTTATCACCAACGGTAGCGGCGACAACGAGGAGCGTGTGCGCTCGCTCGGCGCGGATCAATTTATCGACTACTGCAAAGAAAACTACGCCGATATCATTTCGGGCGTTGATTATGTGCTCGACACACTCGGTGACAAGGAGCTTGAAAACGAATTTAAAATTCTGAAGGACGGCGGTTCCTTGGCATCTCTCAGAGGACTGCCAAACGGCGAATTTGCAAAGCGTATGCGTATGCCGCTCTATAAAAGAGCCGCCTTTATGATTGCCGGAAAGAAGTACGACAAGCTCGCCGCAAAGCGCGGTCAGC
>JAHLBL010000522.1 GCA_020625635.1 bacterium | reverse complement strand
TGTGCGGTCTTTATTGTTTGTTTTCCTGCGGATTTAGCCGACTGCTTTATTGTCTGAGAGGATTTCTGAGCCGTTCTTATACTGTTCTTAGTGTTCTGAGCTTTAGTACGGATATTCTGAACCGCGCGCTCACGCTTGAGCTTCTGAACACCGTCTTTAGCTTTACCAAAGTTTTCTTTTGATTTTTGGAAGCCTTCTTTAGCCTTGCTGAAATTATCCTTTGCCTTTTGAACATTTTGCCGTGTGCGGTCAATGCTCTTTCTGCCTTGTTTATCAAACTGCCTGACAGCTGTGTCAGCCGCGCTTCTTGTCTTTTGAGATACCTTATCGGTAGCGTATTCTTCAGGGGA
>JAHLBL010000521.1 GCA_020625635.1 bacterium | reverse complement strand
CGGTGTGTGCATTACGGGATAGTTAATGCGTGTGCCGTCAATCTTCACCCAACCGACCATATCGCTGTTTTTGACTTTCAGTGTTCTGTATCCTGAAACGCTTAGTATTTTAGGATGTATCCATCTTGAATTACCGTTGTTATCGTCAGGATATTTATCATCCGTAGGCTCCGTATCTTTTTCAGCTATATCAGCAATCTTCTTATACAAATCAGTCGCTCTCTTAGCTTCAAAGTGATGTGACAATATAAAATAGGCACTTGTCGCAATAAGCGCGACAAGTACCATAGCAATTATGATAAATATTATTCGTTTCATATTTTCCTTTCAAATATAATGGGACAGCTACC
>JAHLBL010000520.1 GCA_020625635.1 bacterium | reverse complement strand
TTAAGAGAGTATGTATCGAACGCCGCGTCCCTCGGCAGCTGAATCTCAATTTTGTCCATTTTCTGGATTATACATTCACCTGAACTCATAGACGCCTCGAACACATGCCCTCCGAGCTTTTTATCCTTCGATATAAAGTGCATATGCCATCCCGAAGCGTTTATACCATCCATATAATCGGGGAAATACACGCATACCAGCGTTCCATACAACTTTTCAAAACAAAAATCCTTTTGTGTTTTTGAAAGGATAGCTTTCAGCGTAACGTGTTGAGATTGATAGGGTGCTCCGGCACGCGCGCGTATCATGTCAAACCATCCGTCTATCCGCGCGACATGGATACTGTTTAA
>JAHLBL010000052.1 GCA_020625635.1 bacterium | reverse complement strand
GGTCAGCGGCTCAAAATATCTGAGCATTTCCAAAAAGGGCGTTATCACAGTCAAAAAATACAAAAAATTCAAAAAGAATCAGACTCTCAAAATTAAAGTAAAAGTTACCGCCAAGGGCAACGCGAATTACAAGAGCGGAAGCAAAAACGTGACGGTGAAAATCAAAGTGAAATAATTCATACACAGCAGGGCTGTCGCATTCGCGGCAGCCTTTTTTTGTAACATATTATAGACATATTGATTTTTCGGTGCTATTATAAAAGCGGATATTTCGGGAGGCGGAGGTTTATGTTCGGAAACTTTATTATAAAAACAAAATCCGACCTCATCGGCGCGGTCAACGAGTTCGGATTCCTGCCGTTTTTTGAAAACTCGATCGAGGGCTTTTCTATCGAGGAGCATATCGCGCCCGAGTGCTGGTGGCACAGCGACACGGGCGAGTGGAGCGCGTGGGAGTGGAAGGGTCCCGTCATAAGGGAAACAGGCTGCGCGTATGGAAAATTCTTTGAGAAAAAGGCGTGCTACATCAGCCGCGAGTGGTTCGCCGACTTCGCGAATTACCGACGCGACGGTTACGACTTCGACGCGCGCTTCGACGACGGGCTCGCTCCCTACAGGGACAAGAGACTTTTCGACCTCGTGAGCTCCGACGCGCCGATCATCTCGAAAAAGCTCAAGGAGATCGGCGACTACAGAAAGGGCGGCAACAAGGGCTTTGACACAACTATGAACCGCCTTCAGGCTCAGTGCTATGTAATCATCAGCGACTTCGTTTATATGAAAAACAAGCGCGGCGAGCCGTATGGCTGGGGCGTTGCCGAGTATTCTACGCCCGAGGTGTTTATGGGTGGCGACTTCACCGAAAGGGTATACGCGCGCACGCCCGCGGAGTCGTACGAGAGGATTCTTGATCATTTCAGGGAGCTTTTTCCCGATGAAAATATCAGCAAAATCAAAAAGTTTATAAAGTAAGGAGAGATTAAAATGAGTAAGGTAAAGGATTTTTTAGCCGAAGCGGGAGTGTTCTTTATGGCAACCGTCGACGGCGATCAGCCCAAGCTGCGTCCGCTGGGTGCTTTTATTGAGGAGGACGGCAGGCTTATCTTCGGCGTGGGCGATTTTAAGGCTGTTTACAGACAGATGACCGCAAATCCGCTGGTCGAGATCGTAGCCTGCAAGCCCGACGGTCACTGGCTCCGCTACACGGGAAGGGCAGTTTTTGAGGACGATTATAAATACGCGGAGCAGATGATCAGGGAAAGTCACCTTGAAATGATCTACAACGAGCAGACAGGCAACAAGCTTATGGCGTTCCACCTCGAGGACGCTGTCGCGTTCGATATCCCCGTTATGGGTGAGGGCGAGAAGCTTCTGTAAAATTGATAATCAAAGGTCGGGCAGACAGGTTCTCCGTATATGAACCTGTCTGCCCGATTGTCATTTGTATTCCGCTTTTACTTATTTAAACATATACTGGGCGGTGTCGATGATCTGTCCGAAGGTGTTCATCGCCTTGTGCGCCTTCTTTTTCATTTTCGGCTTGTTCTCGGTCATCATCCGTCCCGCGTAGCCGAGCATCGCGCCCGCGATAACTCCGCCCGTTATGCTTTTCATCGTGCCCATAAATGAATTTTTTGCCATAATTTCACCTCCAAAAAGCCTTGCAAAATTATTATTTGCGTATACAATATATTTAGAGGTGATAAGTTTTGGCAACACTTAATATCGTTATGGTCGAGCCCGAGATCGCGGGAAATACGGGAAACGTCGCGCGGACCTGCGCAGCGACGGGCGCGAGACTTCATCTTGTGCGTCCGTTCGGCTTTGAGATCACGGACAGACATCTGAAGCGCGCGGGGCTCGATTACTGGCATCTGCTCGATATTACATACTACGACAGTCTCGACGATTTCTTTGAAAAAACAAATGGTGGAAAATATTACCTTTTTTCAACAAAAGCGCTCCACCGTCATACCGACGCCGTTTATGAGGACGGCTGTTATCTGCTGTTCGGAAAGGAAACGCGGGGTCTGCCCGAGCACGTCCTTATGCAGTACCCCGATACAACAGTGCGCATCCCCATGGTAGAGGACGCGAGGTCTCTTAATCTCTCAAATTCCGTGGCGATTGCCGCCTACGAGGTTCTCCGCCAGTGGGACTATCCCGATCTGCTCACCCACGGAGAGCTGCACAGGCATAAATGGGGCGAGGGATAGAAAACAGGGGATCTCCGCTGTTCGTTATTAATACTCCCACTTCGGCACGTACTTTTTATCCGCCGAGCTCAGCTCCTGCACGAAGCCGTCGAGGTCGAGCGAGAAGAGGTGGTTTTTTACCTTTTCGTATTCCCTCGCCGTTGTTTTGCGGTTCAGCTCGGGATAGCGGCTCGCGACTCCCATAGGTATATATTGCCCCATAAGGCTGATCAATATGTCCTCGGAAAAGGCGTTCAGCAAGTCGATTGCTCCGAGGCTGTTGCGGGTGTGGTTCGGGAGAACGAGGTGTCGGACGATCACGCCGCTCTGTATCATACCGTCATCATCAAAAACAGGCTTTCCGCTCTGTCTGACCATTTCGGTAATGGCATTCAGGGCGGTTTCTTTATAATTTTTAACGCCCGAGTACCTTTCACCGAGCGTGTTATCGGAGTATTTGAAGTCGGGAAGCCATACGTCGACGATCCCCTTCAGCGCCCTCAGCGTTTCGACACGCTCGTAGCCCGAGCAGTTGTATACGACGGGAACGCGCGGGCGGTAAAGAGCGAACGCCCTTATGATCGCGGGAACGTACGGAGTGGGGGAGACGAGGTTAATATTATGTACGCCCATATCCTCCAGCCGCCTGAATTCCTCCGCGAGCTGTTCGACGCTGACCGTCCTGCCAAGGTTTTCGGCGGAGATTTCGTAGTTCTGGCAGAATACACAGCGCATGGTACAGCCCGAAAAGAACACGGCTCCGCTTCCTTTTTCGCCGCTTATGCACGGCTCCTCCCACATATGAGGCGCGACCCGCGCGAGCCGCGGAAGCGCGGTGAGCCCGCAGGCTCCTTCTCCGCGTACTTCGTCGCGCACAGCGCCGCACTTTTTAGGACATAAATTGCAAATCATACTGAATCACCTTGTTCAGTATATCATACCCTTCCGCTCAAAACAAGCTTATACCCCAAACGCCGATAATGAGCGCTTTTCAAAAGCTCTCGCAGTCCGACAGAAAGTTCTGCAGCACGTCGTCGAACTGCTCTGCGTCCACGGCGCAGGCGTTGCACTTATCGGCGATTTCGTTTACTAAACTGTAATGAAAGGAAATATCTCTCACAACACGGACGTTGATGATTCTGATACCGTAGCCTTCGTCGGCAACCCTCGGGCTGGAAACTGAGTAGTAGGTCATAGCTGCCTCCATATGTTTTCTTGTGAAAAATATTTACAATACAAATGATACGGCATACAAGCTATTATGTCAATATTATTTACATATATGTAAGCAAATTGTGAATAAATCTTTACATTTTCCGCTTTCAAGGCTCTTTTTTCCGCTCACCATCAATTTGCACAAAAATGCTACCGAAATTTCGTTAACAGTGGAGTGTGATAATTCCAATAAAGAACATTGACAGCCCCTGTTTTTGGTATGATAATAACTAACAATGCACAAAAATGTGCGAATTTAGGAGTTGATTTTATGAAAATGCGAAGAATAGTAGCAGTAGTGCTTACTTTCGTTATTCTCAGCACTATGGCAGTAATGTCTACCAGCGCTGCGAATACCGATGTGGAAAGCTCGGGCGCTTACGCTAACCAGAACAAATACTCAAGCGAAGTATATTCCGGTGACGACCTCGGCTTTACCTACACATCCTCTGCTACGACCTGGAAGGTATGGTCTCCCGCGGCTTCCGCAGTATCGCTGAAGCTCTACAAGACAGGTACCGATCGTGAAAACGGCGCGGGTGTTATCGGCACCTACAAGATGACTAAGGGCACAAAGTCCGTATGGTCAGTAAAGCTTGACGGCGACTACAAGAATGTTTACTATACATACCTTGTAACCGCTAAGGACGTTAACGGTCAGACAGTTACGAACGAGACACAGGATATTTACTCCAAGGCTCTCGGCGCCAACGGCAACCGCTCGATGGTAGTTGACCTCAAGTCCACCGATCCCGAGGATTGGGCGAACGACAAGCACGTTACATTCGACAACAAGACACGTTCCGCTGTTTGGGAAATCCACGTTCAGGACTTCTCCTCCGATCCCGACTCGGGCGTTTCCGACAAGAATCAGGGAATGTACCTCGCCTTTACCGAAGGCGGCACAACATACAAGAAGGCAGGCAGCCTCTCGACATGTATGGATTACCTCGTAGAAAACGGCATCAACACCGTACAGATCATGCCTCTCGCTGACTTTGACGGTCTTGACGAAATCTACGGCAGAAGCAGCACAGACTTCAACTGGGGCTACAACCCGAAGAACTACAACGTTCCCGACGGTATCTATTCCTCAAATCCCTATGACGGTAATGTAAGAATAAACGAGTACAAGCAGATGATCCAGGCTCTCCACGACAGAGGCATTTCCGTTGTAATGGACGTTGTTTACAACCACACCGCAGGCTGCGAAGGCTCCTGCTTCACAAAGACAGTTCCCGGCTACTACTACAGAATGCAGTCCGGCACACAGTATTATAACGGCTCAGGTCAGGGCAACGAGCTCGCTACAGAGAACGGCATGGTTCGTAACTTTGTAGTTCAGTCTCTCTACTACTGGGCAAAGGAATACCACATCGACGGCTTCCGTTTTGACCTTATGGCTTGTATTGATATCACGACCCTCAATCAGGCTCGTTCAAAGCTGAACACGATCGACAAGGGCATCCTCATGTACGGCGAACCCTGGGCAGGCGGCGAGTCCGCTTGTACAAGCCAGCCCGTAGCCTCCAACGCAGGCAGACTTGACGCGGGTATCGGTATGTTCGACGAAAAGACCAACGACGCTGCCGTATACACAAAGACCAGCGGTATCTCCACAGGTAACTCCTGGATCATGGGCAACGCAAGTCTCAACGGCGGTACAGCTACCGTATTCAACGGTATCAAAGCTGCTAACATCAGCGGTAAGGACAAGGCTGTGACCGTTAACTACCTCGACAACCACGATAACTACACGATCTGGGATAAGATCACAGGAGCAAAGACCTCCAGCGGTGAGGGTAAGGCTTCCGTAACAACAGCTACAAACGTAAACAGCACAAGCGCAACATATACAGACCAGCTCAAGCTGGCAGGCGCGCTCAACTTTGTATCACAGGGTATCACCTTTATGAACGCGGGTACTGAGTTTGCCCGTACAAAGCAGGGTACAAAGAACTCCTACAACTCACCCAACAAGATCAATATGCTCGACTGGAAGAGAGCTCAGACCTATAAGGAAGTTGTAGATTACTACAAGGGACTTCGTCAGATCAACGACGTTTACTCGGCGTTCAGCTCCGACTCGGGCGCTAACTACAGCACTATCTCGTCCTCGGGCACATTCATCGCCTTCACAGTCAGCAACTCCAAGTCAGGCGAGTGGGGCAAGGTTGCGGTAGGTCTTAACTCAGGCTCAGGCGCGGCTTCAATGAGCATCCCCGGCAACTGGACGGTTATCGCCAACAACAAGAACGCGGGACTCAAGAGCCTCGGCACAGCCTCGGGCAGCTACTCCGTTCCCGCAAGAAGCGCGGCTATCCTCGTTGAGACTTCCTCCTATAAGGATTTCAGCGACAAGTATAAGTTCGGTACGCTTACAACAAAGCATTATGTAAACGGCGCGCTCTCCAAGACAACCACAGCCAAGTACAAGATCGGCACAAAGTATCACGCTCTCAAGGACGCTGATCTCCTCCTCAACAACAATGTTACCAAGACCGACGGTACTCCCGCGGGCACATTCTCGGGCGACACAACAGTAAGCTACTACTATGAGCCCAACGGCAAGTCCTACGGCAAGCTCACAGTTAAGTACACCTGCTCGTCCACATCCCAGAAGATGCCTCCGAACATGGTTTACACACTCGAGAAGGGCGAGAAGTACTCGATCCCCGTATGCGCGATCGAAGGCTGCGAGCTCAACACCGACAAGTATCCCTCAGGTTCAACAGGCACATTCTCAGGCAAGGACACAACGATCACCTTCGTTTACAAGCCCCTCGCTTCCCAGAAAACTATCATCCACTATAAGCCGACCAACTCCTCATGGAAATCCATCCAGTGCTACGCTTACACCGACGACGGCGAGGAGCCGCTCGGAACATGGAACAAGGCTAAGCGTATGACTGCCGAGGGCAACGGCTCTTATATGGTAGAGATCCCCAAGGCTTCCTGTAAGGTTATGTTCCACCCCGCGTCAGGCGAAGGTCAGGAGCCCGGACAGAACGAGCCCGGTTACTCCGTAGCGGGTGAGTGCTACATCGCGAACAAGATCGTTACATACACATCCACGATCATCACCTCATTCATCGACATCGACACAGGCGCTAAGCTCAAGACCGATGTCAAGACGACCGAGACCAAGAAGAACACCGACCAGTACACCACAAAGGGCGACGATTCTCTCGGCAAGCTCGTTGAGACTCCCGCTAACTCCGCAGGCTTCTATCAGGCAGGTACGACCAATGTTGTATACCTCTACAGAACAAAGGAGCAGCCTCCCACAGAGACAGTTACCGAGACAGATACAACAAAGCCCACAGAGACAGTAACCGATAAGCCCATCGTTACCGATACTTACATCCTCGGCGACGCTAACCTCGACGGTATGGTTTCTATCAAGGACGCTACCTACATCCAGCAGTTCCTTGTAAATCTCGTAGTATTCGACGCCAACAACAACCGCAACGCGGACGTTGACGGAAGCGGAATCATCAGCGTAAAGGACGCTAACTTCATCCAGAGATACCTTGCCGCTATCGCTACCGACTATAAGATCGGCGAAAAGTTTGAGGTTAAGAAATAATAAATAACCAAGACGGAGCTGTCGCTTAACGCGGCAGCTCCATGTGCAGGGGCGGGTATCTTAGCCCGCCCGCTTCTTTTTTACTTTATAGGAAACTCTTGACTCCGCCGTTTTGCGTTGTTGTTAACACAGTCATTACAGGCGGTTCAGCGCCCATCAGCGCTTTTATTATTACTGTCCAAAAGTTGAATTATGAAAAAGCTTATTTCAATTATTTTAGCCGCGGCGCTGATTGCGGGCGCTTCGGTATTTTATTCATTTGCCGCGACGGCGTCGATTTCGTACAGCTTTACTTACAGCGACGCGGGATTCGCGCAGGGCAAAATCTCGCTGACCGCTCCCGAGGGCACGTACTGGCTCTACTGGGCGGACGATACGAAAGCGCTCGACGGCTATTATCAGATAGCTAAGCTGACCTTTTCCTCGTCGGGCACGAAAACTCATACGATGCCGAACCGAACGGCTGTACCTGCCGACGCTTCAAAGCTTATCGCGGTGAAGTCGGTCGGTGAACCCTCCGTCAAGACCGTCGCTTCCGCGGCTGCGGTTTACGATATCCCCGCGTCAAAGCGCCTCGGAAAGAGCTCTGCTCAGCGCAGATACCGCTTCGCGTCTTACTCCGACGTCCACATCGACGGAGTTAAAATGACCTACCGGTACGCCGACCTGCACTGGCGCAAGGCGCTCGACTCGGCTGCCGCGCGCGACGCGGACTTCATCGTCCTTTCGGGCGACTATGTAAACAACAACTGCGATTACCCCGGGGTTTCCTCCAAGGAGTGGGATTCGTACCTCAAGACGCTCGCGGACTCGGATTTCTGCAACCCCGTCTACGAGGCTGTCGGCAACCACGAGCTCTGGCAGGGCGTGAAATCGGGCACGGCGGATTTTATCAAGTCGACGGGACTCGGCGATTCGGTGTCCTCTGCCGCTAACGCCTATTTTGAAAAGGAAATAAACGGCGACCACTTTATCTTTATGTCGCTCGAGGGCGGCTTCTATCCCAACAAGGTCGAGGAATTCACCGAAACTCAGCTCGACTGGCTCGAAGGACTTCTGAAAAAGTATTCGGGTGACGGAAAGAATATTTATATAATCGAGCATTCGCTGTTCTATAAGTACGGCGCGGGCGACAGAACGGACGGAGAGCCGTACTACGACATCCCCCTCAGCGACGAGCAGGATTCTACGCGCCGCTTAAAGTCCCTGCTCGAGAAGTACAAGGGCGTTATCTTCATTTCTGGACACACTCATATCGCGTTCAGCGAGCAGTACAACTTCTCCGACAACGTCGGAAAATCGGCGCAGATGATGCACAACAGCTCAATTGGCGGTACGCGCCACATCTCGGGCGGAAAACTCACCTACGATTATTACGAGGATCAGACCGAGGGCTATATCGTGGACGTATTTGACGACGCGATCATCTTCAACGGCGCCAATTTATATTACAATATGTACGATCCCAACTGCTGTTATATCGTAAAACCCTCCGCAAAGGCAGGCACGACAGAGACGACCGAGCCCGACACCTCTTCGGAGCCTACCTCTCCGACCGAACCGACGACATCGGGCGAGGCGACGAGCTACTATCTGAAGGGCTCGTTCAACAGCTGGACTGATAAGAACCCGTTCTATACGACCGCGGATTCCGACGTTATCAGCACCACGCTCAACCTCTCCGCGGGCACATATACGTTCAAAATCAACACGGGCTCCACGTGGTACGGAAACAAGGGCGTTATCGAGGACACGACAAAGAAAAACTCGAACGGCGGCTGGATCATGAGCACGTCGGACGGCAACTGTACGCTCAAAGCCTCAGGCGGAACCTACACCTTCAACTTCATTCTCTCCTCAAAGAAGCTCAACGTGCTCTACAGCGCGTCCGCGAATTCGGCTTCACTGAGCACAATGTCCTCACGCGCGTGCGCTGAGCCCTCAGCTGCGGCGATCTGCGGAGATGTTGACGACAACGGCGAGGTCGATGTAAACGACGCTACCGATATCCAGCGCCACGCCGCAAATATTATTACCTTCTCCGAGGCGCAGTTTGCTCTCGCCGACGTGGACGGCAACGGCACTGTGGACGTAAACGACGCTACGCTCGTTCAGCGTTACGCCGCAAAGATCATCACCTCGTTTCCCGTTCAGGAAGAGGAGGATATCACGGAGCTGCTCGCCGCAGCTAACGCGGATCTCGCTAAGTACTACCGCTGCGCGTCCTACGACTGTTATCAGGCGCTTAAAAAGTCCTGCCGCGCGGCAGCAGCAGGTAAGCACGTGAGTGCTTCGACGCTTGAAGCTCAGCGCGAAAAGCTGCTTTCCGCCTCGGACACGGGCAACGTCCCCGTGCCGACGGACAATTATACGATATACTTTGAAAATACTAACAACTGGAGCGAGGTTTACGCCTATGTCTGGACGGACGGCGGTTCGTTCTACGAGAAATGGCCCGGCAAAAAACTGACCTCTATAGGCAGCCTCGGTTCGGGAAAGAAGGTTTACAGCTATACCTTCCCCGCGAAGTACAACCGTGTTGTCTTTTCGGGAGACGGGGAGCAGACGCAGGATATCTCGGTTTACAGAAGCGATGTCTGCTACTACCTCTCTGATTCCCAGAGCCCCTATTACGTAAAGGCTTACGGGTTCGATAGCAGTTACCTTAAATGATTAATTGACAATTGAAAGTGGAAAGTGAATAGTGAAAAGTTAATAGTTAATAGTGAAGGTCGGGCAGACAGGTT
>JAHLBL010000519.1 GCA_020625635.1 bacterium | reverse complement strand
CGGATGATCAAAAAGTTTTTGTTGCGGATGTAGGCGGAAAAGTCTATGCTCCTCTGATCTGACGCGCTTGCTGATTCATAGGCGTTTTCCAGCAGATTGTCAAACAGCGCGGTTATGTCGGGCGCAGTCATAAAATCGAGTCTTGCTTCCCTGATGTTTACGTCAAAGCGTATATTCGCACATTTGCATTTTTCGTAAAAACGGTGTGTAATAAGATTGAGAGTGGCGTTGGAGCTGTAATCTATCGGATTGCTCACACAGTAGCTGTCGGAAAGCTCGCTGATGTAGCCTCGCGCCTCGCCTTCGCTTATGCTGCCTATCGTGTTCAGGTGGCGGTTGATGTCGTGCAT
>JAHLBL010000518.1 GCA_020625635.1 bacterium | reverse complement strand
GCCTTGAAGTCGTCCTCGTACTTCTCGCGCATATCCATATATTCGTTCTCGTTGAGGCACTGGAGCTTCTCGAGCTCGCGGCAGTCACCCGGATCGGTAACAACATAGCTCTGGAAGTAAAGCACTCTCTCGAGATCTCTGGGGGACATATCGAGGATCAGCGCGATTCTCGACGGTGTGCCCTTGAAATACCAGATGTGAGAAACGGGAGCGGCAAGGTGAATATGTCCCATACGCTCGCGTCTGACCTTTGCGCGGGTAACTTCTACGCCGCAGCGGTCACAGATTTTGCCCTTATAGCGGATTCTCTTATACTTTCCGCAGTGGCACTCCCAGTCCTTTGTAGGTCCGAA
>JAHLBL010000517.1 GCA_020625635.1 bacterium | reverse complement strand
GATTGTCGTCGCGTTGTCGATGGCGGTCTTGCCGTTCGCGATCGCCTGCGTCAGCGTCGTCCAGTCATCCGCGTCGTAGTCAGCCTCGGTCTTGCCATCGAGCAGCGTGTCGAGATCAGCCTTCGCGGCGGTCTTGGCGGCAGCAAGATCAGCCGCTTCCGCTTCCGCCTGTTTGGTCGTATCTACATACTCGCAAACTGTGCAGGTAAAGCGCGCGTCGCCGGTATCGCCATAGGTATGCTCTGCCTTTGCCGCGCCTGTTTCGTTCAGGCAAGCATCTGTTGCACCCTCACCCGTACAGGCGTGCCAATGATATGTAGCGTCTTTCGTCCACGCTGTATCCCATGTGTGGGT
>JAHLBL010000516.1 GCA_020625635.1 bacterium | reverse complement strand
GCATATTGGCGTTGTTCTTGTTATCGTCAATTAAGAACCACTGCAAGCCGACCTCAGCGTTCCACTCGTCGTACTGAGCGAAATCCTGTCCCATAAAGAGAAGCTTCTTGCCGGGGTGAGCGTACATAAAGCCGTAAGCCACACGTAAGTTGGCGAATTTCTGCCAGTCATCACCGGGCATTTTATTAATCATAGAGCACTTTCCGTAAACAACCTCGTCGTGGGAAAGAACCAGGATAAATTTCTCGGTATAAGCGTAAATCATAGAGAATGTGAGCTTGCCGTGCTCATACTGGCGGTAAACGGGGTCTTTCGAGATATACTCGAGGAAGTCGTTCATCCAGCCCATATTCCA
>JAHLBL010000515.1 GCA_020625635.1 bacterium | reverse complement strand
CTGTGGTCGATCTCGTAAGCGGGCTTCTTCTTGCCGGGCGCTGTGTAATCTGTAACAGTGATAGCGCCGACAGGACACTTCTTGGCGCACATTGAGCAGCCGAAGCATTTATCCTTCTCGATAGTGTACTCGAGGAGATCCTTACATACGCCCGCGGGACACTTATGATCCTGGATATGAGCGATGTACTCGTCCTTGAAGTAACGGAGTGTCGAGAGTACGGGGTTCGGAGCTGTCTGTCCGAGTCCGCACAGTGAGTTTGCTTTGATGAAGTTACAGAGCTCTTCCATCTCGTCGAGAAGCTCCATAGTGCCCTGACCCTTGGTGATCTTCTCGAGCATTTCGAGAAGTCTCTT
>JAHLBL010000514.1 GCA_020625635.1 bacterium | reverse complement strand
TTAACAATACCGTTTGCGTCGATATCGAAGGTTACCTCAATCTGAGGAACGCCTCTCATAGCGGGAGCGATACCTGTGAGAGCGAACAAACCGAGCTGCTTATTATCTCTCGCGAACTCACGCTCACCCTGAAGAACGTTGATTTCAACCTGAGTCTGGTTATCTGCCGCCGTCGAGAAAATCTGGCTCTTCTTAGTCGGGATAGTTGTATTTCTGTCGATAATCTTTGTCATAACTCCGCCCATTGTTTCAACACCGAGTGAAAGAGGAGTAACGTCGAGCAGGAGAAGTCCGTCAACCTCGCCGCCGAGTACGCCCGCCTGGATAGCCGCGCCGATAGCTACGCATTCGTCGGG
>JAHLBL010000513.1 GCA_020625635.1 bacterium | reverse complement strand
CTTTTCTCGGCGAAAAGTTTAATGACGGCAATATCGCGGGACGCTTCGGCGGAGATGAATTCATCGTTTTCATCAAGGATTCCAACGACGCCGAGCTTGCCTCACGTACCGCCGATGAAATCGTCAAGGGCGTTTACGATACCGTATTTCTGCCCGACCACGAGCGCAAGGTCAGCGTGAGCGTCGGAGTCGCGAGATACTTCGGTCTGGAGAAGAACTATTCGGAGCTTCTTAAAAAGGCTGATACGGCTCTGTATCGCGCAAAGGGCGATTCAAATAAAAGATTTTATATTTACGAATGATTATCGGGCGGTCAATCTGGCCGCCTGATTTTATAATAACGGCGAAAAGTGTTTT
>JAHLBL010000512.1 GCA_020625635.1 bacterium | reverse complement strand
ACGTTCTCCTTGGGAGAAGCGCCGATTACCGCGCCGATTTCCATACGCTTCGCGACATAGCCCTGATCGTAAAGCTCAACTACCTGACCTGTCGCGAGACCTATCTGGTTGCCGTAGGAGGAGTAGCCCTGAGCCGCGCCTGTTGTGATTTTACGGCTGGGGAGCTTGCCCTCGAGGGTGTCCTTAAAGGGGATCGTCGGGTCGCCCGAGCCTGTTACGCGCATAGCCTGGTAGATGTAGGCGCGTCCCGAGAGCGGGTCGCGGATAGCGCCGCCGAGACAGGTCGCCGCGCCGCCGAAGGGCTCGATCTCCGTAGGATGGTTATGGGTTTCGTTCTTGAACTGAACGAGCCATTTTTC
>JAHLBL010000511.1 GCA_020625635.1 bacterium | reverse complement strand
TTGCTTATGTATTACACAGCAGAAGTATCGAATATGTGTCCCGTAGCCAAGGGCGCGTATCACGGTCCCGCTCCCATTCCCGAAGAGGGCAATTGGGTTCAGGCAAAAGAAATCAAAGATATCTCGGGCTTTACCCACGGTATCGGCTGGTGTGCTCCTCAGCAGGGCGCATGCAAGCTCACACTTAACGTAAAGGACGGAATCATCGAAGAGGCTCTCGTTGAGACCATCGGCTGCTCAGGTATGACACACTCCGCGGCTATGGCAAGTGAGATCCTTATCGGCAAAACTCTTCTTGAGGCTCTCAACACAGACCTTGTTTGTGACGCTATCAACACAGCTATGAGAGAGCTCTTCCT
>JAHLBL010000510.1 GCA_020625635.1 bacterium | reverse complement strand
GAGTGGGAGTTAAGAGAGGAAAAGCGAAGGACAACGAGGCCGGACAAAATATATTGCCCTAAATTTGGAAGGAAAGGAGTAAGAGGATGCCGAAAAAACGTGAGAAGAAAAGTAAAAAAGGACTTCTGCAAATGCTGCGCATGAGGACGACGATGCTTATCCTGCTGATACTCGTCATCGGCTTCGGCGCGGTTTCCGTGCGTATCGGATACCTTACTCTTGTACAGGGACCCGAGCTCCAGGAGCTCGCCGTCAATCAGCAGCTGGTTGACACTACCGTTACCGCGAAGCGCGGTACTATCTATGACGCAAAGGGCAAGATCCTTGCCCAGAGCGCCTCGGTGTGGAGAGTCGTGCTCG
>JAHLBL010000051.1 GCA_020625635.1 bacterium | reverse complement strand
ACGGCGGTGTCGTCGCCGCTTACGGCGATCAGCTTTACCGCGTCAGCGGGAATGGCGGTGTGGTCGCCGAGTGTGAAGGAGGCGCTGCCGCCCGATACCTCTACCTGAGCGAGCTCGTAAAAGCCCTCGAGAGCGCACTTGTCGTCAGCCCAGCAGAGCTTGTACTGTCCGTCGGGAACTCCGCTGAGGATGATCGTGCCCTCGGCGTAGCCTGCCTTATCCTTTTCCTCTCCGCTGAAGCTGTAGCTCAGCCTGCCTGCCGCCGAAGCCGTGACAGGCGCGAAGGTCATCGCCGAAACAGCCGTCAGCGCGCACATCGCTGCCGCCGCCGCGCGTGTGAGTTTGTTCATATTACCGCCTCATTTTTAAAAAATATCTGGAATAATAATATCAATTATCGGCAAAAAATACAACAGTTTCGGTGAATAAGCGGACGAAAAATTTTCATAATATCTATTGAGGTGATATTTATGGACGAACTCGATTTTTACGACGATTATCCGCTTGAGGACGAAGAGGATCTGTACGGCACAGCCGCCAGCGCGTATGACTGCACGGGGCTTATCCCGCGCGGCATTAAGAGCGGGGAGGAGCTAGAAAGCTACGACGACGTCTACCCGATGGGCGCTGACGAGAGAGAAGAATATAATAATTTATAATACGCAAAAATCGGACAGACAACTGCGAAACGGTTGTCTGTCCGACTGTTTTTTAAAATATTAATCCATCTCGGTGACGATCTCGTTGACTGTCTTTCCCGGGGGGATCATCGGCAGTACATTAGCGTCGGGGCTGATGCGGACGTCGATAACGACAGGACCGTTGAGGTCGATCGCATCGTTGATCACGTCGCGGATCTCCTCCGCTTTTTCGATCCTCATTCCGACTATACCGAACGCCTCGGCGAGCTTTACGAAGTCCGTAGCGCGCTTGGGGTCAGTCTGGGAGAATCTTGAGCCGTAGAAAAGCTTCTGCCACTGGCGCACCATACCGAGCACCTGATTGTTCATAACGAGCACGATCACGGGCAGGTTATAGGACTTGAGCGTAACAAGCTCGTTCAGGTTCATATGGAAGCTGCCGTCGCCCGTTACGAGAAAGACCTTCTTGTTCGGGAACGCGCACTGCGCGCCGATAGCCGCGCCGAGACCGAAGCCCATCGTTCCCATACCGCCCGAGGTGAGCAGAGTTCTGGGGTCCTCGATTTCGCTGTACTGAGCTACCCACATCTGGTGCTGACCGACGTCTGTGGCGATGATGTCATCATCATCCTTGAGCCTGTTGAGCGCGATAAGCAGATCCTGCGGAGAAACGTAGCCCGGGTGATTGTCCTTGGGAACCTTCTTCTCCTGCTTCCAGATCTCAAGCTGAACGAGCCATTGTGTGTGGCTCTTTTTTTCTACATATTTGTTGAGGATCGTAAGAACGTCCTTTACGTCGCCGATGATGTGTCTGTCGGTCTGTACGTTCTTGTCGATCTCGCCCTCGTCTATATCTATCTGAATGATCTTAGCCTGACTGCCGAACTTCTTCGGATTGCCCGCTACACGGTCGGAGAATCTGGCTCCGCACGCGATAATAAGGTCGCATTTTTCGGTAGCCATACCTGTCTCGTAGCCGCCGTGCATACCGAGGTTGCCCATATTGAGTCTGTGGCTGGCGGGAATACATCCGAGTCCCATCAGCGAACAGCACACGGGAGCGTCGATCTTCTCCGCGAACTCAATGAGCTGCTCCGAGGCGTCCGCGCTTATGATACCGCCGCCCGCGTAAATGATGGGGTATTTCGCCTTATTGATAAGTTCAACTGCCTTCGTTATGTCCTCAACTCCGCTGAGGTCTGCGGGGCGCTTTTCGGGAGGAGTGAGCGGCTTGAAGTCGGTAAGCTGAGCGGTGATGTCCTTGGGCACGTCGATGAGTACGGGACCCTTTCGTCCGTCCATAGCCAGCGCGAACGCTGTTCTGATGGCAGGAGCGAGGTCCTCGATCCTGC
This sequence comes from bacterium, assembly GCA_020625635.1. Classification (GTDB taxonomy): domain Bacteria; phylum Bacillota; class Clostridia; order Oscillospirales; family Acutalibacteraceae; genus Ruminococcoides. Next base: position 8,052 of record JAHLBL010000051.1, on the reverse strand, counting down.
GTACAAGGTAGCTGCCCTTTGTGATCGGCTTAACGATGTCGACGATGTCAACCTCCTGGAAGCTGTCTCTGCCGAGAAGTCCCGTGGTGACGTTGCCCGTGATGACTACCATCGGGATGCTGTCGATGTTGGCGGTGGCTATGCCCGTTACGGTGTTGGTGGCTCCGGGACCCGAGGTGGTCATACATACGCCGACCTTGCCCGTAGCTCTCGCGTAACCGTCGGCGGCGTGAGCCGCGCCCTGCTCGTGAGCCGTGAGAATATGTCTTATTTTATCGCTGTATTTGTAGAGCGCGTCATATGTATTGAGAGCCGCGCCTCCTGGATAGCCGAAAACCGTATCTACGCCTTGTTCGATAAGGCATTCGCAAATTATTTCTGCACCGGTAAGCTGCATAAACAAATCTCCAATCTGAAAAAATCGCAAATTTCCACATTATCCATAGTATTTTAGCGCAAAAAAGCGATATTGTCAATAGCGGGAGTTTGCTTCATTTTCCGAGGCAGGCTCAGCGCCCGAGCCCGAGCGCAGGATGGTGAAAAACGCCTTACAGTTCCTTTCAATATTGCCTCTTTACTTTTCAGTTAAGGAGTAGTATAATATAGAATGAATTTTTATGTATTCGTATCTTAACTTTGCAATCCGCACACCTTTATGCGGAATTGCCTTTATGTAATTTTGGGTTGAGGGGATTTGTCTTATGATGAACATTCCGTTCTCACCGCCCGACCTCGGTAAGCACGAGATAGAGGCGGTTAAGGAAGTACTTGAGTCAGGTTGGATTACAACAGGACCCAAAACAAAATTGCTTGAAAAAAGGATAGGGGAGTACTGCCATACTGGACAGGCGGTGTGCCTTTCGTCACAGACCTCCTGTGCCGAGATGACGCTTCGTATTCTCGGCGTAGGCCCGCAGGACGAGGTCATCCTCCCCGCTTATACCTATACGGCTACCTGCTCGATAGTCTATCACGTCGGCGCGAAGCCCGTTATGATCGACTGTAAGCCCGGCACCTTCGAGATGGACTACGACAAGATGGAGGCTGCCATCAACGAGCACACCAAGGTCATCATACCCGTTGACCTCGCGGGCGTTGTCTGCGACTATGACCGAATCTTTGAGGCTGTCCGCAACCAGCGCGACAAGTTCCGTCCAAAGGGCAAGCTCCAGGAGCTTATCGGACGCGTTGTGATCATGTCCGACGCGGCTCACGCTCTGGGCGCGAGATGGCACGGTCAGATGTGCGGCGAGATCGCCGACTTCACCAACTTCAGCTTCCATGCCGTTAAGAATATGACTACCGCCGAGGGCGGCGCGGCTGTTCACAGACTGCGCGGCAGAATCGACGAGGAAAAAATCTATAAGCAGTATATGCTCTGGTCGCTGCACGGTCAGACTAAGGACGCTTTAGCCAAGAACCAGGGCGCTTCATGGGAGTACGACGTAGTTAACACCCAGTACAAGTGTAATATGCCCGACGTTTTAGCGGCAATCGGTCTTGCTCAGCTCGACCGCTACGAGGGTATGCTCGACCGCCGTCACGAGCTTATAAAGCGCTACGACGAGGCGTTCCGCGACCTCGATATCCAGACGCTCAAGCACACGGGCGAGAACCACCGCAGCTCGGGACATCTTTACTTCGTGCGCTTCCTCGGCAAGGACGCTGAGTTCCGCAACGAGTTCTACAACCGTATGGCTCAGCGCGGCGTAATGTGCAACGTCCACTTCAAGCCCCTGCCGATGCTCTCCGCGTACAAGAACAAGGGCTTTGATATCAAGGACTACCCGTACGCTTATAATATGCATAAAAACCAGCTTACACTGCCGATGAACTCCACCATCACCGACGATGAGGCGCAGTATGTCATCGACTCCTTTAAGCAGGTTTACGACGAAATGGTGAATAAATAAGAGTAAATAATCGGATTATGTTGAGGTGAGTTCCGCGTGAGGGAGCTTTTTGAAAAACGCATCAACTTAATACTTATCGCGGTCGTTTTAGCGGTAGCGGTTGCTATCGGTGTTCCTACGTTTGTCGGGAGACCGTCGCAGCCCGCCTCAGTCGATTCGGTTGAGGAAACCACGGCGACAGTGACTCAGACGGAAAGCGCAACGCGGAAGAGCGACGTTATCGTCGAACATTCCGAGGTCGGAGTTGACCCGAGGAGCAACCGTCCGGCGGAGACAAAGGCGCAGGAAACCGTGACCGAAGCCGTAGAGAAAAAGCAGGCAAAGGCGACGGAAAAGCCCGAGAAAGCTACGGAGGATACGACCAAGCCGACAGAGCCTCATATTTTCGCGACCGCGGCTCCCGTCGACTATCCCGCTTCTTATGACGCTCAGTGGGACGCGGGCTATCTCGTCGCTATCGACAACCCCGACACCTCCTACAGCGTCACCCACGTCGAGCTGTCCGACTCCAACCGCGCTCTGCTCGAGAGGCTTTGTATGGGCGAATTCGGCGAAGGCGGCACTACGGGCGCGGCGCTTATCGCGCAGGCTGTAAGGGACGCTATGAACTATTACGGTATCGACGACGTCGCCGAGATCATCCGCCAGCTCCACTACACGGGCAGCACGAGCATCCCCGCGTCGCAGAGCTGCAAGGACGCCGTGACGTATATTTTTGATATGGACAAGTCCGCGATTCAGCACCGCATACTCTATATGTACAACCCCAAGCTTATGAGCGAGGGCTTTTCGGATTTCCACGAGTCGCAGAGATATATCTGTACGTTCAAGAGCGTAAGATTTTTTGACAGATAACAGAAAATAACCAAGGGGCTGGCTCAAAACTAAAAGAGCAGCCCCGTTTCTACAAATGCTATTCAACAGTGATCAGTTTAAAGTGAAAAGAGATTACCTGCGTTTTTGTATTGATAAAACATCATTTTCCTGCCACTGATAACTTGTCACTTTCCACTATCAATACAGCTTTCTGATTTAGAGGTTGGTTCTTTGAGCCAACCCCTTTTTCTTTCTATAATCAGCGGTAATGCAATAGAATTAATTGAAAAATATTCTGTTTTACCAATTGCATACAGGCGGAAAATGTGATATATTATATCTTGGGTTAATACTTTAATCTGCTAAAATCTCAGTAAAATGAGTTCAAAATGCCAACTGATTCTTTTTTGGAAGGAGTTTTTATATATGTGCGGAATTTGCGGATTCACGGGCGAGGTCGTTGACCGCGACCTTGTTCTTAAAAATATGACCGAGGTTATCACTCACCGCGGTCCCGACTCTGACGGATTTTTCACCGACGATTACGTCAGTATGGGCTTCCGCCGCCTGAGCATTATCGACCTCGAGGCGGGACATCAGCCCATCTACAACGAGGATAAAACCCTCGTGCTCACCTTCAACGGCGAGATATACAACTATAAGGAGCTAAGAAAAGAGCTTATTGAAGCGGGACACACCTTCTCCACCGAGGCTGACAGCGAGGTGCTCATCCACGGCTACGAGCAGTGGCGCGAGGATATGCTCCTTCGACTCAGGGGAATGTTCGGCTTCGCCATTTACAACACCAAGGACAAGAGCCTTTTTATCGCGCGCGACTTCTTCGGCATAAAGCCGATGCACTACGCCGTTGTCGACAAGGACCTTATCTGGGGCAGTGAAATAAAGAGTATTCTCGAGCACCCGAGATATGACAAGCAGTTCAACTACCGCGCGCTCGACTCCTATCTTTCGTTCCAGTACGCGGTTCCGCCCGAGACCTTCTTCGAGGGCGTTTACTGCCTGCTCCCGGGACACTATATGATTTTCAAAAACGGCGAGGTCGAGACCGTCCGCTACTGGGAAGCAAAGTTCAAGCCCGACGATACAATGACCGAGGAAGAGGCTGTCGACAAGATCGAGGCTGTGTTCGAGAACTCCGTCAACGCTCACAAAATCGCTGACGTTGAGGTCGGCTGCTTCCTCTCGAGCGGCGTTGACTCCAGCTACGTCTCCACCTATTTCGCCGACCAGAAAACCTTTACCGTCGGCTTTGACTTCGGCGAGAAGTACAACGAGATCTCGTGGGCAAAGGGCTTGTCCGAGCATATCGGCGTTGAGCACCACACCCATCTCATCTCGAGCGAGGAATTCTGGGACGCCGTACCAACCGTTCAGTATTATATGGATCAGCCGCTCGCCGACCCGAGCTGTATCGCGCTTTACTTCGTGTCGAGGCTCGCGAGCGAGTACGTAAAGGTCGTCCTTTCGGGCGAGGGCGCCGACGAGCTTTTCGGCGGCTATACCTGCTACAACGACCCGCGCGTGTTTAAAATCTACCAGAAAATCGTGCCCTACTGCATCCGCCGCGCGCTTTGCAGTCTGGCTAAAAAGCTGCCCGACATCAAGGGCAGGGACTATATCATCAGGGCTACCCATCCGCTCGAGGAGCGCTATATCGGCAACGCGTTTATGTACGACTATGAGCAGAAGCGCGAGATCCTCCGCGACCCGTCCATCGCTACGCGTCCCCAGCGTCTTACACGCCGCTTCTACTACCGCACGCGCCGTCTCGACGACGTAACGCGTATGCAGGCGCTCGATATAAACCTCTGGATGGTAGGCGATATCCTTTTAAAAGCGGACAGAATGTCTATGGCTAACTCGCTTGAGCTCCGCGTTCCCTTCCTCGACAAGGAGGTATTCAAGGTAGCTTCAACTCTGCCGACACAGCTCCGCTGCAACAAGCACAACACCAAGTACGCCATGCGCAAGGCGGCTCAGCGCCATCTTCCGATAGAGACCGCCGAGAAAGAGAAGCTCGGCTTCCCCGTGCCGACGCGCGTCTGGCTGCGCGACGAGCACTACTACAACGTGGTAAAGGACGCGTTCACCTCCGAAACGGCGCAGAAGTTCTTCAACTCCGATATCCTTATCGGCTGGCTTGACGAGCACTACAGCGGCAAAGAGGATAACAGCCGCAAGGTCTGGACCGTCTATGTGTTTATCGTATGGTACAATATTTACTTCAACGAGAACGAGCCCAAGGTCAGAAAGCCACAGAACCACCTCGTGGAGCTCAAGGCAAAGGCTGAGGCGAAGCGCAAGCTCGCGCGTCAGAAGGCGGCTATCGCGAAGGTTCAGGCTGAGCTCGCGGCTCAGGAGGGGCTCGGCGACGACGGTTACGCGCAGGACCTCACGGACAACGTTGAGGACGCGTTTGACGATGACGACCAGCTCGCTTCAAAGTTCCACACTCTCCAGAACAGCATTGTCGGTATGATTCAGGAGGAAATGACGCCTCTCCGTCAGGCGGAGCAGATTGCCCTCGAGCTCCCCGACGAGGACGACGATGACGCCCACGTTATCGAGGAAAGCTACGAGGAAACGGTCGAGGAGCCTGTCGAGGAGTACATCGACATCACCCGTCAGTCCGAAATCACCGACGATGACGGAATCATCCGCGACGACGTTATCGACGATATTTTAAGCAACGTGGACGAGCTCAGAGAAGAGTAAAAATCACTCAGTATAAATACATTTCAGCATAGCTTTTTTGATCCTCTCGTACTCCTTCGGGTAATCCGAAAGTGGGAGAGGATTCTTTCCAAGCCCCGTTTCCACCGTGATCGCGGGCTTGCCGAGAAAGCCTATTACCCAGTCCTTGAAGCCGCCTCCGACAGCCGCTTTTTCGGGAACGGTGAGGCTGTAGCCCGCGGCGTCGGCAAAAGTCTTGCCGAGGATAAAGCTCTCCTCGGGAGTGCAGCCGTAGGTGCAGTAGACCTCGCGTCCCTGACTGTGAAAGGCTATTGCGCTGCTCACGCAGTTTTTAAGGCAGAACCGTCTTAAAGCCTGTGTCTCAGGCTCGGAGAACGGCTGTGTTCCGCCGTACCGTGTGGCTGCGGGCGCGGTTATTCCGAGACTCTGCTCGGTTTTCTTCAGAGAGCGCCAGCCCGCGCTGAAGTTGTGGTTCAGGTCAACGCCGCGCGCGTTCGCCTGCCAGTGAACTGTGTCGGCGGTTATGCTGTCGATAAGGCGCTTGTATCTTTCACAGGAGGCGGAGCCGTAAAGCTGGATCTCAACTCCGTCGGGATTGACGCAGGGTATAACGCTGAGCCCGCGTTTCCCGATAATACCCCTTATTTTTTCGTCGCCCGACTTGTAAGCGGCGCAGCACTCCTCAAAGAACCTCAGCACAAAAAGCGTATTGAGCCACTCGCTGCCGTGGAAGGTCGCGGCGTAGAGCGCGCACCCGCGCGTCTGACCGAGAGTAAGCGCGGTGATATCCCTGCCGCAGAGGCTTCTGCCTATCACGGCGCGGCGAATGAACGGAAACTTTTCACACAGATTGTCGGCGGCGACTTTTTGCAGCCGATAGTCCGCGGCGCAGTTATATGTATTGATAAAATCACTCCCCTTGGAAAATGGTGACCGCTCCGTTTTTCTCAAAGCGGCACATAATGAAAGGTAATGGATATTTATGGATAACTTAACAGAAAAGACATTGAGCAGCAAAACCGTTTTTGACGGAAAAATCCTGCACGTTATTCTTGACGAGGCGCAGCTTCCCGACGGCAACACCGCGATCCGCGAGGTCGTCCGCCACGTCGGCGGCGTGTGCGTTGCCGCGCTCGACGAGGACGACTGCCTATACTTTGTGCGCCAGTTCCGCTATCCCTACAATGAGATCACGCTCGAGCTGCCCGCGGGCAAGCTCGAAAAGGGCGCTACGGTGCTCGAGAACGGAAAGCGCGAGCTTAAAGAGGAGACGGGCTGTGAGGGTTACTCCTACGTTTCCCTCGGCGCTATGTACCCCAGCACGGGCTACACGGACGAGATTATCCACCTCTACACCTGCCGCGTAAAGTCGGTCGGCGAGCAGTCCCCCGACGAGGACGAGTTCCTCAACGTCGAGCGTATTCCGCTTAAAAAGGCGGTCGAGATGGTGCTTAACAATCAGCTTCCCGACGCGAAAACTCAGATCGCGATTCTGAAGCTTTACGCGCTTTTAAACAATAAGTAAGCTTTTTGAATTGTCAATTAATATTATGAAAGGAGCTTAAACCATATGCGTGTTTTGCGTGAGCTTACGCCGTCGCCGCGTCCCACAGCCGTCGCGCTGGGGTTCTTTGACGGCGTTCACCGCGGTCACCGAGCCGTACTCAGCGCCGCTGTTTCGTGCAGGCGCGAGGGACTTACGCCCGCGGCGTTCTTCTTCACCTCAAGCCCCAAAAAAGACAGCGCAAAGCAGCAGCTTTCCTCAAACGCCGACAAAATCAGGATGTTCGAGGAAATCGGTATCGAGCGCCTTTATATCATAGATTTTGAGCGACTGAAAAATAAAACGCCCTACGCTTTCGTGAAGGACGTTTTAAGGGACGTTTTTAACGCGAAAAAGGTTTTCTGCGGCTTTAACTACCGCTTCGGCAGAGCGGGCTCGGGCGATACCGAGCTGCTCCGCGAGCTCTGTTATGGACAGGGAATAGACGCCTTTGTGTGCGACACGGTCGTCGAGGACGGCGTTGTCGTGTCCTCGAGTGAGATTCGTAGGCTTCTGCGCGCGGGGGAGATCAAGCGCGCCAACAGGCTGCTCGGCTACGACTTCGGCGTGCGGAGTACCTCTGTCGAGGGCAATCACATAGGAACGCTTATGCACACCCCGACGGTCAACCTCCGTTTCCCCGAGAACACGGTCCTGCCGCGCTTCGGCGTGTACGCTTCGATCGTCACAATTGACGGCGAGCGGTATATCGGCGTGACCAACGTGGGAGTAAAGCCCACGATCACCGACGCGGGAATCCCGAACTGCGAGACATGGATGCCCGAGTACAGGGGCGGCGAGCTCTACGGAAAGACGGTCGACGTCCGCCTGCGCGATTTTATCCGCCCCGAGAGGAAATTCAGCGGACTTCAGGAGCTCGAGGAAGCGATAAAGCGCGACGGAAACACCGCGCTGTCGATACTGAAGTGAGCTTTTCAGTGAACAAGTAATTAGAAATAGTAAAGGTCGGGCAGACAGGGTTGCCAAAAGCGCAGCCTGTCTGCCCGACCGTTATTTATGTGATAGGAAATTACTCAAAAAATGTATAAATATTCAAGTCAGCGA
>JAHLBL010000509.1 GCA_020625635.1 bacterium | reverse complement strand
TGACCACCTAATTATGGAGGAAAACTGATGAAACACGGTAAAAAATATGTCGAGAGCGCAAAGCTTGTCGACAGAAGTAAATTATATGATATTGACGAGGCTTTCTCGACAGTCGTAAAGACTGCTACCGCTAAATTTGACGAGACAGTTGAGCTTCACGTTCGTCTCGGCGTTGACGGCCGTCACGCTGACCAGCAGGTAAGAGGAGCTATCGTTCTTCCCAACGGCACAGGTAAAAACGTAAGAGTTCTTGCGATCTGCAAAGGACCCAACGAGGACCTTGCCAAGGAAGCAGGCGCTGATTTCGTAGGCGCTGAGGATATGACTCAGAAGATCCAGCAGGAAAACTGGATGGACTTCGA
>JAHLBL010000508.1 GCA_020625635.1 bacterium | reverse complement strand
GCGCCGAGACCCCAGAACTTACATGAGGTTGTGCCCTCGGGAGTTGTGTCGGGGTTCTCAACTCTCGGAAGCGAGAGATTTGTAACGTCGTCTACGATGCCGACTGTGAATCTCTTCTTGGGAGAAGCGGACTCGGCGTTTCTGTAAACAGCGATCATATCGGCAGGAGTCGTATCCTTTGAACCGAGACCGTAGCGGCCTGTGTAAACCTTTACGCCCGCGAAGTCAGAGCCGTTGATAGCGGCGAGAACGTCGAGGTAAAGCGGCTCGCCGATTGAGCCGGGCTCCTTTGTTCTGTCGAGAACTGAGAGAGTCTTGACTGTCTTGGGAAGCTCGGAGAGGAGATAATCCGCAACGAACGG
>JAHLBL010000507.1 GCA_020625635.1 bacterium | reverse complement strand
GCCAAGGCAAACGCATTTGCCGAAAAAGAAGGCTTTGCCAAATTCGTATCCGTTCAGGGACACTATAACCTGATCTTCCGCGAGGAAGAGCGTGAAATGGTTCCTTTCTGTGAGGAGGAAAACATTGCTCTCACGCCATATAGCGCTCTTGCAAGCGGCAGACTTTCACGAAAGCCGGGTGTGGACAATACAAAAAGAGCGTCAGAGGACGCCTACGCAAAGTTCAAATATGACGCGACCGCAGAACAGGACAACATCATTATTGCCCGTGTTGCCGAGCTTGCCGAAAAACACGGCGTGACCATGACGGAGATTTCCCTTGCGTGGCTTTTAACAAAGGTAACTTCACCCGTAGTCGGCGC
>JAHLBL010000506.1 GCA_020625635.1 bacterium | reverse complement strand
AAGCGGAACGCCTCCTCCTTGCCGCCCTTGATATCAAACGTAAAGATCGAACCGCCGCCGTTGGGGAAGTATTTTTTGTACAGCTTATGGTCGGGATGGTGTTTGAGCGAGGGGTGATAGACTGTCTCGACAAGCGGATGCTTTGTTAAATACTTGATGACCTTCTCGGTATTCTCTGCGTGACGCTCAAGACGGAGCGAAAGGGTCTCGGTGCCCTGTAAGAGCAGGAAAGCAGCGAAGGGAGAGATCGTCGCGCCGGTATCTCTGAGCAGGATGGCACGGATATAAACCGCAAAAGCGGCTTTGCCTGCGGCGTCGGTGAATTTAACGCCGTGATAGCTTGGGTTCGGCTCGGATATCCACGG
>JAHLBL010000505.1 GCA_020625635.1 bacterium | reverse complement strand
CTTAATCTCGCTGTTACGCTCTCCGACGGAACATATACAGACACCGCTCACGGCGGTACATTTACCGTAAAAGACGGTAAACTCACGGGAACAGTCGCAGGCGGTCAGATCGCGGTTCTTTATCAGGCTGACGGTATCTATACAGAGCAGACCGCGACAGAGCCTGAAACCACAGAGCCCGTGGAAACAGAGCCTGCCGCTACTTCAATAAAGCTTTCAAAGTCCTCCGCAGCTCTTTATGTCGGAGAGAAAACCGCAATCAAGGCGGACGTCACGAATCCCGTAGGCGACACAACCTATTCATCCTCATCCAAGAGTATCGCTAAAGTCAGCTCAAAGGGTAAGGTTACCGCGGTCAAGAAGGG
>JAHLBL010000504.1 GCA_020625635.1 bacterium | reverse complement strand
ACGTCCTTTTGTTGAAATCAACATCTTTATCGCCTCCGTTTCCCTATTATAACAGTATGTTGATATGTTTTCAAGACTTTTTTCAAATTTTCTATTGACAAATTCAAAAATGAGGAGTATGATATAGCCATTCCACTAACATACTTCTTTTATAGGTTATGATTTTAGGAGGCAATCATTATGAGTAAGATTTATCAAACAGCAGACCAATTGATTGGCAAAACCCCTTTGCTTGAATTGACGCACATCGAGAAGGAACTCGGCTTGCAGGCGAAAATCGTCGCAAAACTCGAATACTTCAATCCTGCCGGCAGCGTCAAGGATAGGATCGCAAAGGCGATGATCGAGGACGCGGAAAGCAAGGGTCTTAT
>JAHLBL010000503.1 GCA_020625635.1 bacterium | reverse complement strand
TTTTTGTTCTTATCCACAAGAGTTACCTTAGCCTTAACCTTTGTGGTCTTGCCGACCTTTACGGTTAATTTGCTCTTAGTAACCTTGAGCGACTTAACATTGGTATATTTCGCATTCTTAACGCCAACGATGTGTCCTATAATGCTCTTAGCAAGAATAACCTTTTTTCCGTTAACAACCTTATAGGCTCTTACAAATACCTTAAACTGCTTTTTAAGGTTTATCTTCTTGCCGTTAATCTTGGTAATATTAACCTTTGTTGTGCTGTTCTTCTTAATAGTCTTAACGGGCTTACTGAACTTCTTGCCGCAGTACTGAACATATACCATATAACCGTCAGCGGCGGTTGACTTAGACCACTTAACAGTAATTTT
>JAHLBL010000502.1 GCA_020625635.1 bacterium | reverse complement strand
TGGTGGTCTTTGATTATCACATAATCGAGCTCTCCTCTGTTGTATTTTTTCTTGTGCGAAAGGTAGCTTTGAGTAAAAGTTTTTTGCTGAACAAGATCACCGCAGTATTTTTCATTTTTGATGAGTCTGAGGATTACGGTATGCGACCACTCCTTCATTCGGCTCGCGGTTTTGATTCCCGCCTCCTTGAGTTCGTTTGCAATGACATGACACCCTTTACCCTCGTTGAGATATTTATAAAATATCATTCGCACAATCTCCGCGCCTTCCTCGTTGATAATCAGCTTGCCGTCGCGGACATCATAGCCGAGCATATCCCGTCCGAACACCACGCCCTGTTCCATTCGTCTGCGTTGTCCCCATCGAACGCGCTC
>JAHLBL010000501.1 GCA_020625635.1 bacterium | reverse complement strand
TTAAGAGAGTATGTATCGAACGCCGCGTCCCTCGGCAGCTGGATATCGATTCTGTCCATTTTCTGTATTATACATTCACCTGAACTCATAGACGCCTCGAACACGTGCCCTCCGAGCTTTTTATCCTCCGACATAAAGTGCATATGCCATCCAGAAGCGTTTATACCGTCCATATAATCGGGGAAATACACGCATACCAGCGTTCCGTACAACTTTTCAAAACAAAAATCCTTCTGTGTTTTTGAAAGGATAGCTTTCAAAGTAACGTGTTGAGATTCATAGGGTGCTCCGGCGCGCGCGCGTATCATATCAAACCATCCGTCTATCCGCGCGACATGGATACTGTTCAAGCCAAAATCATCATCTATTATCAT
>JAHLBL010000500.1 GCA_020625635.1 bacterium | reverse complement strand
TAAGATAAGCCAAAGGGTGCTTCTTTCCTTTATACATTGTAATTATCATTGGAAACAAAATTAACTTGTCATATTTTGTCGTTTGTGATAAAATAGTCGTGGTGATTTTTATGAAGTACTATAAACGACTTCCGCTCGAGGGAATGAGCAACTGCCGCGACCTCGGCGGTTATCCCAGCAAATTCGGCGGAATTACTAATTTCGGAGTGTTCCTCAGAAGCGAGGCTCCCGTAAAGCTGAGCGAAAACGACGTGGAATTCCTCAGAAGCTACGGTGTTACGAAGTCGCTCGATTTCAGAGGCGAGGGCGATTTAAAGGTTTTTCCGAGCAGTCTTGATACAGAAGGCGTTCGTTATATCCATATGCCGATGTTCGG
>JAHLBL010000050.1 GCA_020625635.1 bacterium | reverse complement strand
CCAAAGGCGGATGAAGCGCCCACCGGCGCCGCAATATGTGAGAAAGTTTTACTTTAAAAAATATAAAACAAGGCGGCTCATTTGCGTGAGCCGCCTTTGCTGTATTTAACTGTTTATCAGTATACGATTACGGGCATACCAACGTAAGCCTTTGCGTACACCTTTGCGACCTGAGCTGTCGGGGTGTTTACACATCCGTGCGAGCCGTCGCCCATATAGATGTTTCCGCCGAACGCCGAACGCCACGAAGCGTCGTGGATTCCCTGACCGTCGCTCGTAAAGCCGAGCCAGTAGTCAACGTAGGTCTCCCATGAGTAGCCGCCTGAGGAACCTCTGAGGATAGTGGGCGACTGTCTGCTGATGACCGAGTGGTAACCGGGTGTTGTGTCGAGCGAGCCGTAGTTGCCCGTAACGACGGGAGTGGAAACGTAGAGCTTGTTGTTGACGTACATCATGAGCGTCTGTGTCTCGGTGCATACCTCAACCCATGTTCCGCTGGGCTTTCTGCCGTAGGCGGTAGGATTGGGCTTTACGGAAGCGCGGCGGGTCTTGCTGTAGGTCTTGTCTCCGCCGACTTCCTTGAACGCGCGGAACGCGTACTTATATGTCTTGCCTGTCTTGAGCTTGCCTGTGATGTAGTAGTTGTTGTAGGTGGTATCCTTCTTGATGTATTTGCCCTTGCTGTTGATGACGAATACGTCGTAGCCCGAAGCGCCCGAAACGCTGCTCCAGTTGAAGATACCGTGGCTGAGTACGGAACGGACGGAGATACCGCTCATCTTGCTGAGCGCTGTAGAAGCGTAAACCATAGCGAAGCCGCCGTTGTACTGCTTGCCCCAGAGCCTTCTGATACCTCTTACGGCGTACTTATAAGTCCTGTCGGTAACAACCTTCGCGTCGGTGTAGCTTGTGCCCTTGACCGTTGCGATGAGCTTGTACTTGTCGTCGCCCTCCTTGCGGTAGAGCTCGTATGTGCCGATGTTTCTTACCTTTGACCACTGAACGGTGATGCCGTTGGAGGCAACGCTCTTGTTCTCGAAGTTAGCGGGAGTCTCGATCTTTGTGAGCGACTTCACGCCCGCGGCGGAGCTCGTTACGGTAACTCCCGACTTCTTTCTCTGAGCGTAAACCTTGTATTTGTAAACGCGCGCGGCAGTGAGCCTGCTGTCCTTTAAGGCAGTCTTTTTGGAGCTCAGTGTCTTATAGAGCTTGAACGCGGGGAACTTGTGCTTGGCGTTCTCGGCTGTGCGGTACACGAGGTACTTAGTCGCTCTTGCGCTCTTCTTCCATCTGAGTGTGAGGGAGCTTGTGGTTCTGTCGCTTATCTTGAGGCTCTTGACAGCGTTGGGCTCTGCAACGACATATGTAGCCGCGCCCTTGGCTCTTGTTATGGTCGAGCCGTCTACGCGATAGGGAACGACCTTATATTTGTAGGCTTTGCCAGCCGCGAGACCTGTATCCTTGTAGTTGGTGGTTGTCGCGGGAATCGACTTTACCCTTACCTTGTACTCGCCGTACTTGCCGTCTGAACCCTCGACAGCGCGGAAAAGAACAAACTGTGTAGCGTTATGGCTCTTTGACCATACCAGTCTTACAGCCTTGTTGTTTACAGCCTTTACCTTGATTTTTGCTACAGGATCGGGGTAAACCTTTACGGGAGCGGGCTCTGTCTCGGTCACGGTTTCGGTAACTGTCTCGGTGACAGTCTCGGTAACGGTTTCGGTAACTGTCTCCGTTACGGTTTCGGTAACTGTCTCGGTCACGGGCTGTGACTCCGAGGGCTCTGTTACGCTCTCCGTGGGCTGAGCAGGCTCAGTTTCGGAGGGAACCTGTTCGTCGGATGTGTTATTGTCGCTTTGAGTTGTCTTGGGCTCTGTTCCTTCGCCCTCCGCGGCGTTAGCCGAGAAAGCAACGGGGAACGCGGCGCCGAACATCATTACCGCAAGGATTACGGAAATAATCTTTTTCATGGCAAAGCATCCTCTCTTTATTTAATGCGGAAAATCCAGTCCCGCCTTTTACGCGGTTCTGCGCTTTTTCACCTTATTATTTTACTACTTACAAATTTATTATTCAAGCCGTTTTTACTATCCCGAAAATTTTTTACAGATTACACAATAAACTGTCTTTCGGGTGCGTTTTTTATTGATTTATTGCTGATTGTAAGCTAAAAGGCGGGCTCGTGCTGTGAGCCCGCCGATAAATATTTGTGCAAAGTTAATAAAAAATATTTTCCTGTTTATGGATGTTGTCCGATTAAGGGGCTATATTTCATACAGCCAGCATACGGAATCGGGGAAAATCAACCTCCACCACGACTCGTTGTGATCGCCGTCGTCCTCGATCACGAGCTTGATCTTTGAGCTGTCCCAGCCGCCGCCCGTGAGCTTGTCGTACATCCACAGTACGCTCGGGAGCAGCTGAGTTTCGAGCGACTTCTTTCCGTTGTAGATGTACAGCCTCGGCATATCGGGGGATGTAAAATCAAACTTTTTGAGGTAGTCGTTCCACACGTTCTCGTCAAACAGCAGATACGCGGGGGAGAGCGAGCTTATATGACCGAACCTGTCGGGGTGTTCCATACCGATGTAGAACGCCTCCAGACCGCCCGAGCTTGAGCCCGCGATCATATTGTCGCGCGCCGACTTGCTCGAATTGTAGTGCTTCTGAACGTAGGGCATTACGGTGTTGACGACGAAGTCGCTGAATTGCTCGCCTGTGCGGACGGAGAAGTCCGCCTTCTGGTCGGGAACAACGTCGCCGATGTCGGGGGTGAGCTCGCTGTCGCGCAGTGAATTGCCGTTGTCAATGCCTACGATAATTACGCCTCTGCCGCCGTTGGACATCATCGACTCGACCGCGTCGGTGACCTCCCAGCCGCCGTAGCTGTCCGTATGGTCGTCGTCAAAGAGATTCTGACCGTCGGTGAGGTAGATCGTCTTGAACTTGTCGCCCGTCGCCTTGTAGTCGGCGGGAGTCCATATCCAGATTTTCTTGTTATAGCCGCTCGGGTACTTCAGCGTTGTGCGGTACATTCTTCCGCTGTCGGCTCCGTTTTCGGCGTAGGTTCCGACGCTCATACCGCGCTTGACTGAGCTGTCGCTGATAAAGAAGCCCGAGCTCGCCTTGCTGAGAGCAACGTTGGCTGATTTTGCGCCAGAGCCGTTGTTGAACACGACTCTGTTGTATTTGTCGGTGTCGACATTGGTGTAGTAAACCTTTTCGCCCATGCTGTTCGCTTTAAAGGTCTTTATTTCCTTGCCCGGCCACTGAGCCGCCTCTTCTCCCGTTTCGCTGTTGTAGAGGTAGAAGTACACGCTGCTCCAGTTCTTGTTGTTCGTAAAGAGGATCTTCACGGTGGATCTGACCTTTACGTCCGGAGCCGTGGGCTCTGTGGGCTCGGGCTCCGTTACGGTTTCGGTTTGTACGGCGGTCTCGGTTGCTGTTTGAGTTTCCGTGACAGTTTCCGTCTGCGCGGCGGTTTCGGTTTCCGTCGGTTCCTCGGGCGGGTTTTCGATACCCGCTATTACCTTCTGTATCTTAGTAGCGTCCAAAATGTTCACCTTGCTGTCGAGATTATAGTCCGCGAGCTCCTGCTCCGCGTCCGAGAGGACGACCAGAGCCGCTATTGCCATCTGGATTCTTGTGGCGTCCTTTACCGTCACCCTGCCGTCGGCGTCGACGTCTCCTCTCAGCCTGCCGTCCGACAAAAGCGCCGACGCGCCGAGGCTCATACCTGCCGCCAGAGCAGTTGCCAGTAATATGCAAATAATACGCTTCATAATCAGTCCTCCTTTATTACATTATAATGGGGACGAAAAGGAAAAGCAATAGTTTTAGTACGGCAGAGCATAAAAAATCGACTGCCGAACGACAGCCGTTTTTCATTTTGTATTCTCAACCGTAAGCTTGACGGCAGCCTTGAGCCTGTCAAGGTAAGTGCTGCCGGGGGCAAAGGAGCGGATCTCAAGCCGCTTCGGCTTGGTGTTGCTTGCGCCCTGAACGGTATGCATATGCATATTGATGTTCTGCTCCTTTACAAGCTTGAAGAGGTCGGATATTGTTTTGCTGTTGTCGATGGCGGCTAAAAGCTCGTCCTTGCTCATTAAATCAGCCAAAACTATCCCTCCTCTTCTTTAAATGGCAATAATCATTCATTATAGGATAATATATTATACTTTAAAAATCGGAATATGGCAAGTAGTAATTCGGAAAATAGAAAAATTTCCGATTGCGCGTCTGTTTACTTGTGTCGGTTTTTGTGGTAAAATTTCGGTGGTGAGCAGTGTGAATGCTCGCGTTGCCGCGATTTTGGTTTGACAATTTACGAAAGGCTGTGGGGATTTATATGATTAAAAAAGTATTAGCGGTTTTGGTTATTATGTCGCTGGCGGTTTTCGCGGCGTCATGCGGAGAAGCTCAGATTGGAACCTCGGATACTAAGTCAGCTTCGTCGGAGAAGGCGGCGGAAAAGGAAACACTGCCCGACACAACGGCGGCTGAGGAGACAGCGGCTGAAAAGACGGGCTTTGATAAGTCCAAACTCAAAAAGGACAGCAGCGGCTTCCTTACATACTCCGACGGCTCAACGACGTCGGAAATCGGCATTGACGTCAGCTCCTACAGCGGCGAGATCGACTGGAACTATGTTGCCGAGAGCGGTGTTACATTTGCGATAATACGCGCGGGAGGACGCGGATACGGCGACGAGGGCGCTATGTACTCCGACGAATCCCTTACGCTGAACCTCAGCGGCGCGAGCGCCGTAGGAATCAAGACGGGCGTTTACTTCTTCAGCCAGGCTGTAACTGCCGAGGAAGCCGAGGAAGAGGCTGATTACGTGCTGAACCTGATCGACGGCAGAAATGTCACATGGGTAGCTTATGATTTTGAGCACATAAAGGACGACGACGCACGCACAGACAAGGTTAAGGACAGTGAGATCCCCGCGCTTGCGCAAGCCTTCTGCGACAGGATAAAGACAAAGGGCTATAAGCCCCTGATTTACGTCGAGGCTGAAAACAGCGCCGTTTATAAGGACGTCGCGGATATCCCGCTGTGGATCGCTCAGTACGAGGGCACGCCCGAAATCACAGAGCAGGTTTACATCTGGCAGTATTCCAAAACGGGCACGATCGACGGCGTCAGCGGCAGCGTTGACCTGAATATTATGTTTGAAAGAAAGCAATGATAATTAATTAAGTGTTACACGGCACAGCGGTTTTATTACATTTTACCGCATGATTTCTGTATAACATCAATATAAAATTCGGTTAGATGCACCTTACTCTTTGTGAGTTACGACTAATTTCAGGAAAAATATTGCAATTTTGTAACTTCTTTGTTATAATCGATAGCGAAATTGTTACAAGATTGCAATAATTTAATTGTTTTTGGGAATAATAGCAAGGATATCTAAAGATTTGAAGGTGTATTGCCAATGCGAACAAAATTCATAGGTCTCGACGGCTACAAGGAAATAGAGAACGTCGAAGGTCTTACACGCAAACCCAAGAGGAAAAGTAAAAATAAGCCGACGCGTCTCGAGCGTTATTACGCCGAGCGCCGTAAGCAGGGCAGCGGACAGCTCGCGGCTTCCGCCATTCTTGCGGCGAAGATCCACAGAGCGGAAAGGAAGTCCGCTCCGCGCACCGCTTCTTCCGCACATATCAGGAGAAAGGCAGCCATCGGTCTTGCCGCTTCATTCGTCGCGGCTGTGCTCTGTGTGACTGCCGTCAATAATCCGTTCGCCGCTGCAGGGGAGCAGCCCGCAAAGAACGCGGTCAAGGAGCAGAAGGTCCATTCGATCGCAAAGACAAATCTTTCGACCGCGGTCGATATCGAGCCTATGGCTATCGAAGGCTACGGACTGTATATCGACGGAACTCTCGTGGGCGTATGTATAGAGGACGGCGCGCTCGAAGCGTCACTGCAGCAGAAGCTTGACGACTATAAGGCTAAGTACGACGACGAAACCACCGACGAGTTCGCCAACTCCGTCGAGGTCGTCTACGGCTCGTACAGCGGAATCGAGATACAGAAGGCTGACGACATCGTTAACGACAACGAGGAGCTGCTGAGCTACTCGCTTTCGACTGATATTGAATATACCCAGAAAATTCCTTACGATACCGTTACCGAATACGACGATGACGAGTACACCGATTACTCCGAGACGAAGCAGGAGGGCGTTAACGGTAAGGAAAAGGTTGTTTACCGCATAACCTACGTTGACGGCGTCCAGACGGACTCCGAGCTCAAGAGCGTAACGACGATCGAGGAAGCTCAGGACGAGATCGTTGTTGTCGGCACAAAGGAAAAGCCCGACAACAGCAAGACCTATTCCTCCTCGGGAGGCGGTTCTTCCACAGGAACATTCATCTGGCCTGTGCCTTATACCTCCACGATCACCTCGTACTACGGCGAGCGCTGGGGTGCTTTCCACAGCGGAATCGACATATCGGACGGCGGTGTTTACGGACAGTCAATCGTTGCCGCCGACGGCGGTACAGTTGAGTGGGCTGGTTATGATGACTCGGGCTACGGCAACTACGTTATCATCGACCACGGCAACGGCTACAAAACGCTCTACGGTCACTGCAGCGAGCTTTATGTGAACGCGGGCGAGAGCGTATCGCAGGGCGACGCTATAGCGGCGGTCGGCTCCACGGGAGACTCGACGGGACCGCACCTCCACTTTGAGGTGAGAACCTCGGGCGGAGAGAGACTGGACCCGATGAACTTTGTATAATATTATAGTATAGCAATTTACGGGCGGACGCCGCATTTTAAGCGGCTTCCGTCTTTTTTTATAGAAATAATTTGAAAATATTTCTGCTTTGAACAGGCAGGCAAGAGCGCCCATAAACGCTTTATTTCCCCAAAAGAATATATGTCAATTCTTTAATTCTTTTCGGCAAAAATAAAACAAAATTTTAATTCTTTTAAAGGAAAATATAACGTATTTTTAACCTCTTTAGTCATATTTCGAATAAAAATTACAGGGTGCAGATAAAACTCATACAAGTTTACCAAATTTCGGTTACAGTTTCCAAAAACGTATTGACTTTGTGCTTGATATGGAGTATTATCTTTTTGGATGAAATTGTGGTACTCTATCATGTCTACCACTATAAATTGTGTTTTTCTTACAGGGATGTAATTTTTGAGAAACTTTTTTGTAAAGAATATAGGCTTGATTGACACAGAAACTAAGCATATATCTTTAAAAATGGAGTGTGCAATTTGGAAAAATATGTTATTAACGGCGGCAACGTTCTGAACGGAGAGGTCTCCATCAGCGGTGCCAAGAACGCGGCAGTCGCGATTATCCCCGCGGTAATTCTCTGCGACGAGCCCTGCCGTATTGAAAATATACCCAACATCAGCGACGTATCACTTATCGGAAGAATCCTTCAGGAAATGGGCGCTGAGGTTAAAAGAGAGAATAAGTCAACATTATATATAGATCCCCGCAAAATCAACTCATATTGCGCCACGACAGACCTCGTGCGCGGTATGAGGGCTTCTTACTACCTTTTAGGCGCGCTTCTCGGCAGATGCCACCGCGCTAAGGTATGCCTGCCCGGCGGCTGTAACTTCGGCGCGCGTCCGATCGACCAGCACCTCAAGGGCTTTGCGGCTATGGGCGCCCGCCACGAGCTCGTCAACGGCGCGATCATCGACGTTCGTTCCGAGTCCCGTCTGCGCGGCAATAACATCTATCTCGACGTTGTTTCCGTAGGCGCAACGATGAATATTATGCTCGCCGCTGTTAAGGCGGAGGGTCAGACCATCATCGAGAACGCCGCCAAGGAGCCCCACATCGTTGACCTCGCCAACTTCCTGAACTCTATGGGAGCGCAGATCCGCGGCGCGGGTACCGATACGATCAAAATCCGCGGAGTTGACTACCTCCACGGTATCACTTATTCGATTATCCCCGACCAGATCGAGGCGGGAACATATATGTGCGCCGTAGCCGCCACACGCGGCAAGGTGCTCGTTAAGAACATCACTCCCAAGCATCTCGAGTCCATCACCGCCAAGCTTCGCGAGATCGGCTGTGAGATCAAGGAGTACGACGAGGCTATCTTTGTTGACGCGAGCAAGCGTCCTCTTAACCGCTGTAACGTAAAGACTATGCCTCATCCCGGTTTCCCGACCGACTGCCAGCCGCAGTTCGCGACGCTGCTCTGTACTGTTATGGGTACGAGTATCATCAACGAGAACGTCTGGGACAACCGTTATCAGTACGTTTCCGAGCTTACTATGATGGGCGCTCACATCTCCGTTGAGGGACGTCTCGCGATCATAGAAGGCGGCAACAAGCTCACCGCGGCTCCCGTAAAGGCTACCGATCTGCGCGCAGGCGCGGCTATGGTCATCGCGGGACTCTGTGCCGAGGGTACTACCGAGGTTACCTCGATACAGTACATCGAGCGCGGCTACGAGAATCTTGTTGAAAAGCTCACGGCGCTCGGCGCGGACATAAAGAAGGTCTACTACGACGAGGCGGACAGAAGCCTCAGAGCTTAATTTGTTAAGATAAAATTATGGAGAGAGTTTCGGCTCTCTCCTTTTTGTTTTATAGGAAACTGCCTGATCCCGCAGTTTTGTTAACACTCATCAAGGCGGGAGAGAGCACCCATCGGAGCATATAAAAATGGTCGGGCAGAGGAGGTTGCCTATAGCACAACCTGTCTGTCCGACCTTAACTGTTTTAATATTTATTCTTCTCTTTTCCTTCTTGTGACGAACATTACTCCCGAAGCCGCGAGCATTATTCCCGCGAGGGCGAAGAAAATCGTGTCTTCCTGACCGTCCGCGCCTGTGTTGGAGACGTCGGAGGAGCCGCTGTAGGAGTTGTCGGAGCCTGTGGTGTTGCTGCTGCCGCCTACAGTGCCGCCGTTGTTGCCCGGGGTCTCGATGATATCGTCGATGTCCTTACCGCTGCCGATGTCCTTCTTGAGCTTGCTTACTTTCTTTACATCGACCTTTTTATCCTCTTTGTACGCTGCCTTATAGGCTTTTTCAAGCATACTGCTAATAGTATCGATGTCGCTGCCTGATTCCTTGGACTCGATATAAGCGAGGACCGCGTCTATGTCCTTTACGCCGAAGCGTGTAAGAGCCGATGTGAGTGTTTCGAGCGGGTCGCAGTATACGCTGGCGTAGTATGTGTCGAGCCAGTCGCCGACAACCTCGATGCCGCTCTCGTTGGGGCAGAGGACCTTGCCGACGATATTGCCGATAGATGTGATCGCAAGGTGCGGACCGTATTTTGAGCTGTTTGTTTTCCAGTTAGCCTCGTAACCCTTTTTTTCAGAGTCCTTGGGATTCTCAATCTGAGTGTCCTTTACCGTGATCGTATCGCCTATGCACGCTGTGCCGAAGGTCGTGTCGTAGGTCTGGGCGCCTGTGTCCGAGCTGAAGATTATGCAGTAGTCAACGTCGGACTTGAGACCGCCCTCGATGTTGAGCGAGCTGTCGAGCTTTGTGAGGTCGTAGGAGTAGAGGGTGTCGCTTTCCTTTTTACAAGCCGTTATCTTCTGCTGCCAGCCGAAGAAGTCCGAGCCGCCGCGCTGCCAGATGTGGCAGTAAATGGTTTTTACGTTTTTCCAGCCTGTGGAGTCAAAGTAGATCACCTTGCCAGCGCCCGACGCGCTGCTGTCGGTGTCTGCGCCCGCGGAGTCGCTTACCTCCGCGCCTGCCTCGGCTGTGTCATTTGTTGCGGCTGAAGCCGCGAATGCTGTGATAGACATCGCCATAATCGACGCCATCGCAATTGAAATCAGTTTTTTTAACATTTCAGTCACCTCTAAATAAATTTTTGAAATTAGTAATACACCGTCCCCGTTGGTGTGATTTACCTGTTTTCTACTATTAAAACGTCCGCGAATGTCAAAATCTTGCAGAGGTTTCAGAAATATTTAAAAAAATTTTTTCAAAAATTAAAACAAGTTTGAACCGACTTTAAAATGGTAACTGAGCTAAATTGTTACTTACAGTAACAGCTAAATTGCCGTTTCACGGCAGCTAAATTTTTCGGTTGCCCGAAAAGCTAAATTAAATTC
>JAHLBL010000005.1 GCA_020625635.1 bacterium | reverse complement strand
AATGAGCGTTTTCCGACATTTTCACTTGACATTTACAACAATCATTTTTTCCGAATTTCAACCCATTGATTGCCGGCTTGTGTGGTTTTTTTGTAATTGTTAATTCTATATTCTCAAATAAGTTTACAGTTGTGTTTTAATTGTTTACACCCACAATATCTTGTGATATATTGTATAGGTATAAAAATGCGAAAATATGTTTTTTCGGAGGTAATTTATGGAACAGTATAAAAAGGAATTCATTGAATTTATGGTTGATTCACAGGTTTTGAAGTTCGGAGATTTTGTCACTAAAAGCGGCAGAAAAACACCGTTCTTCGTAAACACGGGCTTTTATCGCACAGGCTCTCAGCTCAAGCGTCTCGGAGAGTATTATGCCGAGGCTATAAATAACAAATTCGGACTTGATTTCGACGTGCTTTTCGGACCTGCATACAAGGGTATTCCGCTTTCAGTTACGGCTTCGATCGCGATTGCGGACAAGTTCGGCAAGGATGTAAAATACTGCTCCAACCGCAAGGAGGTAAAGGACCACGGTGATAAGGGAATCCTGCTCGGAAGTCCTATCTCAGACGGCGACAAGGTCGTTATCATAGAGGATGTTACAACCGCGGGTACTTCGATTCAGGAAACACTTCCGATTATCAAGGCTCAGGGCGATGTTAACCCTATAGGTCTTGTGGTTTCCGTTGACAGAATGGAGAGAGGTCAGGGCGAAAAATCAGCTCTTGCCGAGATTGAGGAGAAGTACGGTCTTAAAACTACGGCTATTGTAACAATGGCTGAGGTTGTTGAACATCTGTATAACAGAGAATATAAAGGCAAAATTATAATTGATGATAAGCTTAAGGCTGCGATTGACGCTTACTATGAGGAGTACGGCGTAAAATAAATCCGAGGTGATTCAGGTGGCTGAAAAGAATCCGCATATCGGACACAGACAAAGATTAAAAAACAGATATCTGAAGGACGGCATTGACAGCTTTACTCCGCATCAGGCGCTGGAGCTGCTGCTGTTCTACGCGGTGCCGTATAAGGACACCAATCCTCTGGCGCATAAGCTGCTGGACGCGTTTGGCTCAATATCGGGAGTTTTTGACGCTACTCAGGAGCAGTTGCGTGATTTCGGACTTACCGACAACCAGATCGCGTTGATGAAGATGATACCCGATTTCTCGCGTCTGTATCTGACGGACAGAACTTCCAACAGCAGTAAGATCGTTCAGATGGATAAGCTGTGCGATTATTTCATCAGCCGATTTGTCGGCAGGAATGAGGAGTATCTGTATCTTTTGCTCGTTGACAGCAAGCTCAAGGAGCTGTATTCGGGAGTTGTGTCCCGCGGTTCAATCAACACCGCTGATGTACCTATAAGAAAGATCGTTCAGCTCGCGCTTGAGTATAACGCGAGATATGTTGTGATAGCTCATAATCACCCTACGGGAATAGCGCTTCCGTCCGCTCACGATATCGACACTACGAATATGCTGTTTCACGCTTTACATATGGTCGGTATCAGACTGTTCGATCATATTATTGTCGCGGACAATGACGCTGTGTCGCTCGCGAACAGCCATTACAAGGATTTGATTATTGCTAACGATATAGAAACTTAGGTGTAATAATTTATGGGTGAATTCAAGCTTCATTCCTCATACAAGCCCACGGGCGACCAGCCGCAGGCTATTGATACAATTACAAAAAGCATTCTCTCGGGCAACAGGGAACAGACGCTTCTCGGCGTTACGGGCTCGGGAAAGACATTTACTATGGCTAATATTATTGAGCGGGTACAGAAGCCTACGCTTATTCTCGCTCACAACAAGACTCTCGCGGCTCAGCTTTGCTCAGAGTTTCAGTCGTTTTTTCCCGAGAACTCGGTTGAGTATTTTGTCAGTTATTATGACTATTATCAGCCCGAGGCATATGTACCGACGACCGACACCTATATAGAAAAGGACAGCTCGATAAACGATGAGATCGATAAGCTCCGCCACAGCGCTACGCTCGCTCTATCCGAACGGCGCGATGTAATTATTGTAGCGTCGGTTTCGTGCATATACAGTCTCGGCGACCCTATTGATTACCGAAATATGGTTATTTCACTTCGCCCGGGAATGGAGAAGAGCCGTAACGACCTTATTAAAAAGCTCGTTGAGATCCATTATGAACGCAACGACGAGAACTTCACACGAAATAAGTTCCGCGTCAGAGGCGACACTCTCGAGATTTTTCCCGCTTCAAACAGCGACAGGATCATTAGAGTGGAGTTTTTCGGCGATGAGATTGACAGGATTAGTGAGATAAATCCGCTTACGGGCGAGTATCTCGGCACTCTCAGGCACGCGGCGATTTATCCCGCGTCCCACTATATTGTGACACGCGAAAAACTACTGAACGCTGTTGAGGAAATAAGGCGCGAGCTTGACGAGAGAGTGGAGTATTTCCGCTCAAAAGGAAAGCTGCTCGAAGCGCAGCGTATTGAACAGCGCACTAATTACGATATTGATATGCTGCTTGAAACAGGCTTTTGCAGCGGTATCGAGAACTATTCCAGAATTATGTCGGGCAGACCCGCGGGCTCAATGCCGTTTACTTTGCTCAGCTATTTTCCCGATGATTTCCTGCTTTTTGTCGATGAGTCGCACGTAACGCTTCCGCAGGTGCGCGGGATGTACGCGGGCGACCATGCGAGGAAGAAGAGCCTAATTGACTACGGGTTCAGACTTCCCTCGGCTTTCGACAATCGTCCCCTTAATTTTGACGAGTTTTATAATAAAATTAATCAGGTGTGCTTCGTTTCAGCTACGCCGGGAGATTTTGAAAAGGAAAAGAGCAGCGTGATAGCCGAGCAGATTATCCGCCCGACAGGACTTCTTGACCCTGAAATATCTGTGCGTCCCACTGAAGGACAGCTTGATGATCTTATTTCTGAAATTAATACACGAGTTGCTAAGGGACAGCGTACGCTTGTCACAACCCTAACAAAGAAAATGGCTGAGGATCTGACCGCGTACTTTATTGAGATGGGTATTAAGGTCAGGTATATGCATCATGATGTCGATACCGTGGAGCGAATGGAGATAATCCGCGATTTGCGTTTAGGTGAATTTGACGTGCTTGTCGGTATTAACCTTCTCAGAGAAGGTCTTGATATTCCCGAGGTCAGCCTTGTCGCAATCCTCGATGCCGATAAGGAGGGCTTCCTGCGAAGCGAGCGCAGTCTTATCCAGACAATAGGACGAGCCGCCAGAAACAGCGAGGGTACGGTTATTATGTACGCCGACAGCGTCACTCCGTCAATGAAAAGCGCTATCGTGGAAACTACAAGACGACGTGAAATCCAGCAGCAGTATAATAAGGAGCACAACATCACTCCTAAGACAATAGTTAAAGACGTCAGTGATATTCTTGAGATATCGACGCATACAGACGACGAATTCAAAAAGATGGGACAGATGTCACGCGCTCAGCGTGAGGAGCTTATCAAGAGCCTGACGCGTGAGATGCGCGCCGCAGCCAAGCTCCTGGAGTTTGAGCACGCCGCATATCTGAGAGATAAAATCAAGAAACTACGAGGTGAAAAGTAGTGCCAAAGAAAAAGAAGGTAAGTGAATACAACGACGACAGTATATCCTCGCTCAGCGGCGCCGACCGAGTCCGAAAGAGACCTGCGGTAATATTCGGCTCCGACGGTATCGAAGGCTGTCAGCACTCGGTTTTCGAGATCCTTTCAAACTCTATTGACGAGGCGAGAGAGGGTTACGGAAAGCAGATCCAGGTCACACGTTATTCCGACGGCTCATATGAGGTCGAAGACCACGGACGCGGCGTGCCTGTCGGATATAATAAAAACGAAGGCCGAATGAACTGGGAGCTTCTGTTCTGTGAAATGTACGCGGGCGGAAAGTATAACAATAATAACGGCGAAAACTACGAGTTTTCCCTCGGTCTGAACGGTCTCGGACTTTGCTCAACTCAGTACGCATCCGAGTTTATGGACGTTGAAATAAAGCGTGACGGGTTTAAGTATACGCTTCATTTTGAGCACGGCGAAAATGTCGGAGGACTGATTAAGGAAGAATACAACCGAAGAGATACGGGCACAAAGATTCACTGGAAGCCCGATATCGAGGTCTTTACCGACATTGATGTCAGCGCCGATTACTTCCTTGACATTATGAAGCGTCAGGCAATCGTCAACGCGGGTATCCAGTTTATTTTCCGCAACCAGAACGGCAGAAGCTTTGATATTACCGAGTTCAATTACATCAACGGTATCGAGGACCACGTAAAGGAAGTCGTAGGAGAGGACGGTCTCACGTCGGTTCAGTACTGGGAGACCGAGAGAAAGGTTCGCGACCGAGCCGATAAGGATGAATATAAGTGCAAAATATGCGCGTCCCTGTCGTTCTCCAACAAAGTTTCTATGACCGAGTATTATCACAATTCGAGCTGGCTGGAATACGGCGGAGCGCCCGATAAGGCTGTCAGAAACGCGTTTGTCTATATGATCGATAACTATCTCAAGGCAAACAACAAGTACACAAAGAACGAAAGCAAAGTAAAATTCGATGATATTCAGGACTGTCTCGTGCTTTGTATTTCGTCCTTCTCGAGCGTTACATCCTACGAAAACCAGACTAAAAAGGCTATAACGAACAAGGGTATCCAGGAAGCGATGACTGAGTTCCTGCGTCACAGCCTTGAAATATACTTTATTGAGAATCCTCTTGAAGCGGAAAAAATCGCGGCTCAGGTTCTGATCAATAAACGAAGCCGTGAGGACGCTGAAAAAACGCGTCTGAACATAAAGAAGAAGCTCACGGGTAATATAGATATCACCAACAGGATCGCGAAATTTGTCGACTGCCGAAGCAAGGACGTTAACGAGCGCGAGGTGTTTATAGTTGAGGGTGATTCGGCTCTCGGCGCGTGTAAGCAGGCGCGCGACCCCGATTTTCAGGCTATCATACCCATACGCGGAAAGATCCTCAACTGCCTGAAGGTCGATTACGACAAAATATTCAAGAGTGAGATTATCACAGACCTTATTAAAGTCCTCGGGTGTGGGGTAGAGGTAAAGGCGAAGAGCACAAAGAACCTCTCGAATTTTGATATAAATAACCTGAGATGGAATAAGGTAATAATCTGTACCGATGCCGACGTAGACGGATTCCACATCCGCACTCTGGTGCTTACGATGATTTACCGCCTTTGTCCTACGCTTATTAAGGAAGGCAAGGTGTTTATCGCCGAGTCTCCGCTTTACGAGATCACGACTAAGGACAAGGTTTATTTTGCGTATGACGAGGTGGAAAAGGACAGATATATCGGAGAGATAGGCAATCAGAAATTCACTATTCAGAGAAGCAAGGGACTCGGCGAGAACGAACCCGAGATGATGAGCCTTACTACGATGAATCCCGCTACTCGCCGACTTATTAAGGTCGTACCAGATTCGGCTGAACAGACAGCGGCAATTTTTGATACACTGCTCGGCGATAACCTGCAGGGAAGAAAAGATTTTATCGTTGACCACGGTCCCGATTATATAGATCAGCTTGACGTGAGCTGAGCCCCGTTACGGAAGGTGATTATTTGGCTAAGAAAAAGAAAGACAAGACTCCCAAGCTGCAGCCTGTCAGCGGCGTGATCGAGGGAGCGGGAGAGGTTGCCGAGCAGCATATCGTTTCTACGATTCAGGAAAACTTTATGCCTTATGCAATGAGCCTCATTCTCTCCAGAGCTATTCCCGAGATCGACGGCTTTAAGCCGTCCCACAGAAAGCTCCTTTATATGATGTACAAGATGGGACTGCTAACGGGCTCGCGTACAAAATCGGCTAATATAGTCGGAGCGACGATGAAGCTCAACCCTCACGGCGACGCCGCGATTTACGACACTATGGTAAGAATGTCCCGAGGATACGAGGCGCTTCTGCATCCGTATGTCGATTCCAAGGGTAATTTCGGTAAGTTCTACAGCCGCGATATGGCTTGGGCTGCTTCACGTTATACCGAGGCTAAGCTCGATAAGCTGTGCACAGAACTTTTTAAGGATATAGACAAGGATACGGTAGATTTTGTCGACAACTACGACAACACCATGAAGGAGCCTACGCTTCTGCCCGCGAGCTTTCCGTCTGTGCTTATCAATTCCAACACAGGTATCGCGGTCGGAATGGCGTCGAATATCTGCTCCTTCAACCTTAGAGAGGTCTGTGAGACAACAGCTGCTCTGATCCGCGACCCTGAACATGACGTTATGTCCACAATGCCCGCGCCTGATTTTCCGGGCGGCGCCTCGATTGTCTATGATGACGAGGTTATGAAAAAGGTATACGAAACAGGCAGAGGAAGCATTAAGCTCAGAGCGAAGTACTCATATGACAAATCCGCAAACTGCATTGACGTTACGGCGATTCCTTATTCAACAAACTGCGAGTCTATTATTGATAAAATAATCGATCTCGTCAAAACAGGCAAGGTAAAAGAAATCTCCGATATCCGTGATGAAACGGGTATTGACGGTCTGAAAATCACAATTGACCTTAAGAGAGGCGTCGATCCCGATAAGCTTATGAAGCGTCTTTATAAGCTTACTCCGCTTGAGGATTCCTACGCGTGCAACTTTAATGTGCTTATAGGCGGAGTGCCGATGGTTCTCGGCGTTAAAAACCTTCTTGAAGAGTGGATCGCGTTCAGAGTTGAGTGCGTAAGACGCAGAACCTTCTTTGACCTGAACAAAAAGAAGGACAAGCTCCACCTCCTCAAGGGCTTGGAGAAGATACTTCTTGATATTGATAAGGCTATAAAAATAGTCAGAGAGACCGACGAGGAAGCCGAGGTCGTACCAAACCTTATGATCGGCTTCGGTATAGACGAGGTTCAGGCGGAGTATGTTGCCGAGATCAAGCTGAGACATCTCAACCGTGAATATATTCTTAAACGAACCGAAGATATCGAGAATCTTGAAAAAGAAATCGAGGAGCTTGAGGCAATCCTCAAGAGCCGTTCACGTGTCAAGACGATCATCGTCAAGGAGCTCAAGGAGGTTGCCGATAAATACGGTCAGGACAGAAAGTGCGAAATAATCTACTCCGATAATGATGAGGATGACGAGGATGTTGAGGAAATCCCCGATTATCCCGTAAATCTGTTCTTCACCAAGGAAGGCTACTTCAAGAAAATCACTCCTCAGTCGCTGAGAATGAGCGGTGAACAGAAGCTCAAGGAGGGTGACGAGATCGTATCCGCGATTGAGTTCACAAACAACTGCGACCTGCTGTTCTTCACAAATAAAAGCCAGTGCTACAAGGCTAAGGCTTACGACTTCAAGGACACTAAAGCGAGCGTGCTCGGAGATTATATCCCAGCCAAGCTCGGAATGGAAGAGGGCGAGCTTGCGGTCAAGATGGTCGTTACAAAGGATTATAAGGGCTTCCTTATGTTCTGCTTTGAGAACGGCAAAATCGCAAAAGTTCCGCTCAGCGCGTATGAGACAAAAACAAACCGCAAAAAGCTCACAAAGGCTTACTGCGATAAATTCACGCTTTCTGATATGATTTACTCCGCTGACGATAAGGAGTTCCTCGTTCGTTCCTCATCGGGCAGAATGCTCCTCATACATTCGGGACTGCTGAATCTTAAAACTTCAAGAACTACGCAGGGCGTAGCGGTTCTTAAACTCAAGAAGGGGCACAGGCTGTTCTCAATCTCCGAGTATGAGGAAGGTACATTCAGCAAGCCCTCGAGGTATCGTACAAAGAATCTTCCCGCCCTCGGAGCGCTGCCTTCGGCGGATGATACGAGCGAACAGCTGAGTATTATTTAGAATAATTGAAAAAAACACTTGCAAAATATAAATTTATATGATAATATTATAAGGCTAATGAAAATTATCGCTATGAAAGGATTGGAATAAATGGGAATCTGGCAGATTATTTTAGGTATCTTACTTATTATTATGTCTATCGCTATCATCATCGTTATCATTCTTCAGGAAGGTAACCAGCAGGGTGTCGGCGTTGTTACAGGTGGTGCCGATACATTCTTCTCCAAGAACAAGGCTCGTTCAATCGACGCGTTCCTCGCTCGCTGGACAAAGGTTTTCGCTGCTGTATTTGTTCTTGCCGTTATCGGACTTAACATTCTTTCGTTCTTCGCTAAGTAAGAACAGTTCTATTTAATTTAAAATCAACATAATTATAGACCGTAGGTTGTCCTGCGGTCTATTTTTATTTAGGATGTTGATTTTATGAGTTTTTTAATGTTTTTTACAATAACGGGCGTTTCATTCATAATCTTCTCGATTATTCATAAAATAAATAAAAACAAAAGGCCCGTAAAACGAGCCTTGATTTCGATTTTATCGGGAGCGGCAGCGTTAGCCGCTGTGGATTTAACATCATTTTTTACGGGCGTATATATTCCGCTAAGTCTCCTCAGTATAACGGTTTCCTTAGTGCTTGGAATCCCCGGGGTAACGGCTTTGCTTGCGGTTAATCTTTTCTTCTAACTCATTGAGCGTATCGGTGATCATTTCCTTATCACGCGTCATACTTCCCATAATTATTTTGTAAAGCAGCTCGGGATCCCTGTGAAAATTCTTTTTGATAACCTTTGCCTGATTATAGTCCGGCGCGTAGATATCCATTGACAGTAAATCCATATCTCCGCCCGATATCTTGCAGTTGACTATGAATCCGTTATCTGTCTTTGTAATCGAAACCGCGTTCTCCTTCTCGATACGGCGCTGTCTTAATAAGTCGAGCGCGCAGGTAAACGCCTTTTCCTTAACCGACACGGGAAGAGTGTTTTCAAGCTGATTTGCCACCATACTGCCGTTCGGGGTAAGATAATACAGCTTATCCTTGTCGTCAACGAGCTCTATGTTGTTGTGGATAATGAGGTCGTCAAAGCACGAGCTTGTTTCAAAATAATTGGCGAGTCCCTTTTTCTGGATTGCTTCAATCACGATTTCCTTGCTCATAGGCTTTTTTACAGAGGCATAAAGATAACATATCAGTGTTCTTATCTCGTTTTTCGAGCGTACACCGCCGTAGTTTATGCCTTCGTCAAAAGTATCAAATGCCATATTTCTCACCTCTGATTTATTTTAACATAAATTTTGTAAATTGTATAGTCCGATATTGACTAAAATAAATTAAAATGCTATTATTACAACGTAAAGGGGAAGGTAATATGGACAATTATATGATTTTTGTATGGGTTATTTTTGCCGTCTTTATGCTTATCTGCGAGGCACTTACGACTCAGCTTGTTTCCATCTGGTTTGTTATCGGCGGTGTAGCCGCCGCGGTTACATGTATGTTTACCGATAACATTCTTATTCAGTCAATTGTGTTTGTCGTGGTATCGCTCGCGGCGCTTATCGGAACGAGACCTTTTGTAAAAAAGGTTATGAAAAAGCGCAAAGTTGAGCCTACGAATTCCGACCGCCTTATCGGCAGAGTCGGTCTTGTGACCGATGATATCGATAATTTGCAGGGGAAAGGTACGGTAAACATCGACGGCAAGGTATGGAGCGCCAAAAGTTCCAACGAAAGTGAAATAAAAACAGGAGCTAATGTCCGCATAGTTGCTATTGAGGGCGTTAAGCTTGTTGTTGAAATTGTATAAGGAGAATAAACTATGAATAATAACATTGATGTTTCTTTGCTTTTGTTTCTGGGAATAATTGTCGTTATTCTCTTAATCGTTGTCAAGAATATAAAGATTGTTCCCCAGGCGCACGCAATGGTTATTGAGCGTCTCGGCGCTTACAGCGCGACATGGGGTACAGGTCTGCACCTTAAGGTTCCGTTCATTGACAGAATCGCGAGAAAAGTATCTCTTAAAGAGCAGGTTGTTGACTTTCCGCCTCAGCCCGTTATCACTCGCGATAATGTTACCATGCAGATCGATACGGTAGTTTACTTCGAGATTACAGACCCGAAGCTCTACACCTACGGTGTTGAGAATCCGCTCTCGGCGATCGAGAACCTCACCGCTACCACTCTGCGTAATATCATAGGTGACCTTGAGCTCGACTCTACACTCACGTCACGTGATACGATCAACGATAAAATCAGAATTATCCTTGATGAAGCGACAGACGCGTGGGGTATTAAGGTTATCCGCGTTGAGCTGAAGAATATCCTTCCGCCGCGTGAGATCCAGGACGCGATGGAAAAGCAGATGAAGGCTGAGCGTGAGCGCCGTGCCAGAATTCTTGACGCAGAGGGTGAAAAGCGCAGTCAGATTCTCGTAGCTGAAGGTATGAAAGAGTCGGCTATTTTAAAGGCTGACGCTGTAAGAGAGCAGAAAATCCGTGAAGCAGCAGGTGAAGCGGAGGCTATTCTTACCGTACAGAAGGCTAATGCCGATGCTATCAAGATGCTTAACGAAGCCGCTCCCTCTGATCCTGTTGTAGCGCTCAAGAGCCTTGAGGCTTTCGCAAAGGCTGCAGACGGAAAGGCTACAAAGATTATTGTACCTTCCGATATTCAGAATATGGCAGGCTACGTGTCCGCGCTTAAAGCTTTCTGGGAGAAAGATAAGGAATAATATACAGGTGGTTCGAATTTGTGATTCGGACCGCCTTTTCTTTGTTTATATATTATCTGCCGATAGACTACGGAATGTTTGTTTAATTCTTACAAAATTCGCCTGTTTTTTAAAATTTAATAAACTTATGTTATGAAATCAATAAAATACCGTCGATACTATTGAATAATTCTCGGATTTTAAGTATAATAAAGGGGTATTTAATACTTACCGAAGGGAAGAATTTAGAATGAAAAAAGTTGCAATCATAATGGGTTCTGACAGCGATTTCAAGGTTGTTTCCAAGGCAGTCCTTAAGCTCAAAGAATTTGGTGTGCCTTACGAAGTCAGAGTTATGAGCGCTCATCGTACACCCGAGAAAGCGGCTGAGTTTTCGAAGAACGCCAAGGCTGAAGGCTTCGGTGTTATAATCGCCGCAGCAGGTATGGCGGCTCATCTTGCCGGTGTTCTGGCTGCGCATACGACTTTGCCTGTTATCGGTATTCCGATCAAGTCCGCGGCGTTTGACGGTATGGACGCTTTGCTGGCAACAGTTATGATGCCCCCGGGAATCCCTGTAGCGACCGTAGGTGTTGACGGCGCAGCGAACGCGGCTATCCTTGCGGTTGAAATGCTTGCAATCACTGACGACGAGCTTGCTGATAAGCTCTCCGCTATGAAAGCCGATATGGCTGAAGTGGTCGGTAAAAAAGATGAAGATATTATGAGAAAGGCTGCTGAGCTTTGAAAAGTATAATCATAGATAAATCTCGTGACAAAGCAAACGACGAATGCGGCGTTTTTGGTTTTTATAATAACGACAATTTTGATATCGTTTCCGTAACACATGACGCGATGTACGGCTTACAGCACCGCGGACAGGCGAGCGCGGGACTGACCGTAATGAAGGACGGAGAACCGCATACGGTTAAGGACCTTGGCATTGTGTCTACGGTATGCACCGAGGCTAACCTCAAAAAGCTTCCTAACGGAGAGATTTCCGTAGCGCACCTGCGATATACGACGCTCGATTATCTTGACAGAGCCGCTTCTCAGCCTCTTGTTATGAGATATATCGAGGGCTCTCTGGCTCTTGCAAATAACGGCTGTATCACGAATTTTGCCGAGATCCGTAACGAGCTTGAGCAGGGCGGCGCGATCTTCCAGTCCAACTCTCACGCTGAGATTATCGGTTACACAATCGCGTCCTACAAGGTCGATTGTGATACAATTGAGGACGCTGTGCTTCGCACAATGGAAAAGCTCAAAGGCGCGTATTCCTTTGTAATCAGTTTTCCCGATAAGCTGATCGGCGTCCGTGACCCTCACGGTTTTAAGCCGCTGTGTATCGGAAAGCTCGAAAACAGTTATATTATCGCCTCAGAAAGCTGCGCCATTGAATCAATCGGCGGTAAGTTTATCCGCGACGTTCAGCCGGGAGAAATGATCGTTGTCGATAAGAGCGGCATCAGAAGCCTTTTCTGCAATAAGAAAAAACGCGCTTCGTTGTGTCTCTTTGAATATATTTACGTTGCCCGTCCCGATTCGATTATCGACGGCGTACACGTTAATTCAGCCAGAAAAAAAGCAGGTGAGCTGCTTTATAAGGAAAATCCCGTTGAAGCCGATCTGGTTTGCGGTGTACCTGATTCGGGACTTGACGCAGCTCAGGGATTTGCCGAGGTTTCGGGTATTCCTTACGCTACGGCGTTTATCAAGAACAAGTACATCGGCAGAACACGCGACGGCGTGGGAACTGATAAGAAGAATAAGCTCCTTAAGATGAGACTTAACGTGCTTAAAAACGTAGTTGAAGGCAAGCGCGTTGTTATTATTGACGACTCGATCGTTCACGGCAACACCTCGGCTCATATCGTTAAGCTTCTTAAGCAGGCAGGCGCGAGCGAGGTTCATATGCGTATAAGCTCTCCTGAGTTCAAATACGCGTGCTACTTCGGCGTTGACCTTCCCGAGGAGAGTAAGCTTATTTCAAATAAGATGTCCGTGGATGAGCTAAGAGAGCATATCGGAGCCGATTCGCTCAGCTTCCTGAGCATTGAAGGCATCCATCAGATCGCCGACGGCTGTTCCATCGGACTTTGCGACGGCTGCTTCAGCGGAAACTATAAAGCTGATAAGCCGAAGATTATATACGAAGATAAATTTGCCAGTAAAATTCAGAAATTCTAAGAGGAGTAAAATATGAAAAGTTTCAGCGAAAGTTATAAGGACGCGGGTGTTGATATTACAGCAGGCTATGAGTCTGTTGAATTAATCAAAAAGCACGTTGCGAGAACTACGATCCCGGGTGTGATTTCGGGCATCGGCGGATTCGGAGGATTATTTGCTCCCGATTTCAAGGGTATGGAGGAGCCCGTCTTGATTAGCGGCACTGACGGTGTCGGCACAAAGATTAAGCTTGCTTTCCTTACGGGTATTCATAACACGATCGGCATTGATGCTGTCGCCATGTGCGTTAATGATGTTATCTGCTGCGGCGCTAAACCGCTGTTTTTCCTCGATTATATCGCTATCGGAAAGAACATCCCCGAGAAGGTCGCTTCCATAGTTGAGGGTATAGCTGAGGGCTGCGTTCAGTCTGAGTGCGCTCTTGTCGGAGGTGAAACCGCGGAGCATCCGGGACTTATGCCTGTTGATGAGTATGACGTAGCGGGCTTCTGTGTAGGTTTGGTTGATAAGCCGAAAATGATTGACGGCAGCAAGCTCTGTGAGGGCGACGTACTTATCGGACTTAAATCGTCGGGTGTTCACTCAAACGGCTTTTCTCTTGTCAGAAAGGTATTCGGTATTGACGAAAATACAATAAACAACACATATCCCGAGCTCGACAAGCCTCTCGGAGAAACACTGCTTACACCTACAAAGATTTATGTTAAGCCTGTATTCGCACTTCTTAACGAGGTCGATGTAAAAGCTATTTCACATATCACGGGCGGCGGCTTCTACGAGAACATCCCCAGAATGCTCAAAGACGGACTTACCGCCAGAATCAAGAAGGACGCTATTCCCGTGCTTCCGATTTTTGACGTTATTCAGAGAGTGGGCAACATCCCCGAGCATGATATGTTCAACACCTTTAATATGGGCGTTGGTATGATAATAGCCGTAGATAAGAACGATGTTGAAAAAGCTCTTGAGGTGCTCGGAAAGAACGGCGAGGACGCGGTTGTTCTCGGCGAAGTTGTCAAGGGTGACGAGGGAGTTATTATCGAATGAAAAACATAGTAGTTCTTGTCTCGGGAGGCGGAACAAATCTGCAGGCTCTCATTGACGCTCAGAAGTCGGGGAAGATTGTAAACGGAAAGATAACCTGCGTTATCTCCAGCAACCCGGACGCTTATGCTCTTGAGAGAGCCGCGCAGAACGATATCGAGACCGCGGTTATCCGCCGCAAGGATTTTTCCGAATTTGATGAGTATGATATAGCTCTTACGACTCTTCTTAAAGAAAAGCACGCTGACCTTGTTGTTCTTGCGGGCTTTATGACGATTCTCGGAAGTAAGGTTATAGCTGCTTTTGAAAACAGGATCATCAACATTCACCCCGCGTTGATACCGAGCTTCTGCGGAGAGGGCTTTTACGGGCTCAGAGTTCACGAGGCGGCGCTGAAAAAAGGCGTCAAGGTCAGCGGAGCGACAGCTCATTTCGTAAACGAGGAGTGCGACGGAGGTCCTATCATCATTCAGAAAGCCGTTGAGGTAAAGAACGGCGACACTCCCGAAACCTTACAGAGAAGAATAATGGAACAAGCGGAATGGAAGATATTGCCCGAGGCAGTTTCTCTGTTCTGTCAGGATAAAATCAAAGTTGTAAATAACATTGCCGTAATCGGCGATTAGAAAGGATGGATTATTATGAAACCAGTATCACTCGAGAAAGAAATCAGCTCAACAAGTTACCCCGGAAGAGGAATTGTCCTCGGAAGAACAGCTGACGGCTTAAACGCTGTAATCGCGTACTTTATTATGGGAAGGAGCGCAAACAGCCGCAACCGTGTATTCGTTGAGGACGGCGACGGTATCCGCACAAAAGCTTTTGATGAAAGCAAGGTCGAGGATCCGAGCCTTATTATCTATGCTCCCGTTCGTACGATCGCCGAAAGCACCGTTGTTACAAACGGAGACCAGACAGACACGATCTGTGCTCTTATGTCGTGCGGCAGAACCTTTGAGCAGAGCCTCAGCGCCCGTGAGTTTGAGCCTGACGCTCCCAACTACACACCGAGAATCAGTGGTATTGTAAATTGCCGTACCGAGGCTGACGCACGCGGTGAAAAGCTTTCCTACACGCTTTCCATCCTCAAAAGCGCTAACGGCAACCCCAAATGCTGCCAGAGATTCACATTCGATTACGCTCATCCGCTGCAGGGCGAAGGTCACTTCATCCACACATATATGGGCGACGGAGATCCGCTCCCCAGCTTCGAGGGTGAGCCCACATTAGTTGAAATCGGCAATGACGATATCGATACATTTGCCGAGAAAGTATGGAATGCTCTTAACGAAGAGAATAAGGTAAGTCTCTTTGTAAGATACATTGATATAGCTTCCAATAAAGCTACTTCAAGAATTATCAACAAGAACAAGTAATTAACGGAGGAATCAAAATGAACGAACTCTCTCTTAAGTATGGTTGTAATCCTAATCAGAAACCGTCGAGAATTTTTATGAACAACGGCACTGACCTTCCTGTTGAGGTTCTCAACGGCAAGCCCGGTTACATCAACTTCCTTGACGCTTTCAACTCGTGGCAGCTGGTACGTGAGCTTAAAATCGCTACAGGTCTTCCCGCGGCAGCTTCATTTAAGCACGTAAGCCCCGCAGGCGCTGCTGTTGCAACAGAGCTTTCGGATACTCTCAAAAAGATTTATTTTGTAGATGATCTCGAGCTTTCTCCGATAGCTTCCGCTTACGCAAAGGCGAGAGGCGCTGACAGAATGTCCTCATACGGTGACTGGGTTGCTCTTTCCGATACCTGTGACGCTCAGACAGCCAAGCTTCTTCAGCGTGAGGTAAGCGACGGTATCATCGCCCCCGACTACACTCCCGAGGCTCTTGAGATTCTTAAGACAAAGCGTAAGGGTACATACAATGTTGTAAAGATCGATCCCGATTATGTTCCCGAGCCGATTGAGCACAAGGATGTTTTCGGCATCACATTTGAGCAGGGAAGAAACGAGCTCAAAATCGACGAGGAAATGATTACAGCTAATATTCCCACAAAGAATA
This sequence comes from bacterium, assembly GCA_020625635.1. Lineage (GTDB taxonomy): Bacteria > Bacillota > Clostridia > Oscillospirales > Acutalibacteraceae > Ruminococcoides. The sequence goes on along the minus strand of JAHLBL010000005.1, from coordinate 7,567 downwards.
AAGAGTTTACAGAAGAAGCTAAGCGCGACCTTATTATCGCTCTTATCACTCTTAAATACACTCAGTCCAATTCCGTTTGCTATGCCAAGGACGGTCAGGCGATCGGCGTCGGCGCCGGTCAGCAGTCGCGTGTACACTGTACACGTCTCGCAGGTAACAAGGCTGATATCTGGTGGCTCCGTCAGCATCCGAAGGTACTCGGACTTCAGTTTGTAGATAATATCCGTCGTCCCGACCGTGACAACACGATCGACGTTTATATCTCCGACGAGTGCGAGGATGTACTTCGTGACGGCACATGGCAGAATCTCTTTAAGGTTAAGCCCGAGCCGCTTACTGCCGAGGAAAAGAAGGAATGGATAGCAAAGAACTCCGGCGTTGCTCTCGGTTCAGACGCGTTCTTCCCGTTCGGCGATAACATCGAGAGAGCCCGCAAGTCGGGAGTTGAGTTTGTTGCTCAGCCCGGTGGCTCCATCCGTGATGACAATGTAATCGAGACCTGCGACAAGTACAATATGACAATGTGCTTCACAGGAATCAGACTCTTCCACCATTAAGAGGTAAATTATGAAGATATTGATGGTCGGTTCGGGCGGACGTGAGCACGCTCTAATAAAAAAGCTCAAGGAGAGCCCGAAGTGTGAAAAGCTCTACTGCGCTCCCGGCAACGGAGGTATCGCGAAGGACGCTGAGTGCGTAAATATCGGCGCTATGGACATCGATAATATGGTTAAATTCGCGGTTGATGAAAAAATCGATCTCGTTTTTGTAGCCCCCGATGATCCTCTGGCGGCAGGTATGGTTGACGCTATGCAGAAGGCAGGCGTCAGAGCGTTCGGTCCCGACGCGAAAGCAGCTATAATTGAAGCTTCAAAGGTTTTCTCAAAAAATCTTATGAAGAAATACGGTATTCCTACAGCTAAGTACGAGGTCTTTGATGATCCTAAAAAGGCTATGGAATACGTTGTTGCAGAAAACACAACTCCCGTTGTTGTAAAGGCGGACGGTCTTGCGCTCGGCAAAGGTGTTATAATCGCTCAGACGATTGATGAAGCTAAGGATGCTATCAAATCCATTATGGAGGATAAGCAGTTCGGAGATTCAGGCAACAATATTGTTATTGAGGAATTCCTTACAGGTCCCGAGGTAAGCGTTCTCGCGTTCACCGACGGCAAGGTTGTAAAGCCTATGGTTTCCTCAAAGGACCATAAACGAGCTTATGACAATGACGAGGGACTTAATACAGGCGGTATGGGTACAATAAGTCCTAACCCTTATTATACCGACGAGGTAGCTAAGAAATGTTACGACTCAATTTTTGTTCCTACTATAGAGGCTATGTCAAAGGAAGGCAGACCGTTCAAGGGTTGTCTGTACTTCGGACTTATGATTACGCCCAACGGCCCCAAGGTTATCGAGTATAACGCACGTTTCGGTGACCCCGAGGCTCAGGTTGTTCTCCCGAGACTGAAAAGCGATCTCATTGATATCTGCGAAGCTATTATTGATGAAAAGCTCGCAGATGTTGACGTTGAGTGGTATGACGGCGCCGCAGCCTGTGTTGTAATGGCGAGCGGCGGATATCCCGTAGCCTATAAAAAGGGTATCGAGATATTCGGTCTTGATGAAAACGGCGGCGTTGACGGTGCTGTTGTTTATCACGCGGGCACCAAGCTTGAGAACGGAAAGTTCCTCACTAACGGCGGTCGTGTTCTCGGAGTGACTGCAATCGCTGATACTCTTGATGAAGCTCTAAAAAAGTCCTATGACGCTGTAAGCAAAATCACTTTTGATGGCGCTCATTACCGCACCGATATAGGTAAAACGAAATAATAAAATGAATTCAGCCGACTGTTTCTTTTTCTGAGACGGTCGGCTTTTTGCCGGTCGTTTTTTATGAAGCAAAAGTCCTCCGCAAAAACGCAGAGGACTTGGAGTCTATTGTCAAACTGTAGGACAAAGCCTTATTCAATGGAAACAACCTTATATCCTGCGTCCTCAACAGCTTTCTTTATGCTTTTATCAGGGACGTCTTTTGATACCTCGGCACTGTTTTTGTTAAGGTTAACGGTTACGTGCTCGTCGCTGACACTTTCAAGCGCTTTCTTTACTCTGGCGACACAATGCTCGCACATCATTCCTTCAATCAAAACGGTTTTAGTTTCTATATCGAAGTCTTCGGTAACGATTGTTTTGTACTCGGTAATCAACTTTTTGTTATTGTTTATCGCATATGGTTTGAATCGTTTTAGCCGTAACGCGTTTGAAACAACGCAAATCGAGCTAAGGCTCATCGCGATTGTACCGAACATCGGCTTCATAGCCCAGCCGAGCAGATAGTAAAACGCTCCCGCGGCAAGCGGAATACAAATTATATTGTAAATAAATGCCCAGAAAAGGTTTTCCTTTATGTTTTTCATTACGGCTTTACTTAGCTGTACCGTTGTTACTACATCCATAAGATCGTTTTTCATTAATACGATATCAGCTGAGTCAATTGCTATATCCGTTCCTGCGCCTATCGCGATTCCGACATCGGCTGAAACGAGAGCGGGGGAGTCGTTGATTCCGTCACCGACCATTGCTGTTCGGGAAAGCTTTTTATATTTCCGTACCACGTGCTCCTTTTGCTGAGGAAGTACCTGGGCATAGGCGGTTTTGATTCCGACTTTTTTCTGGATAGTGTTGGCTGTATTTTTGTTATCACCGGTAAGCATTACGGCTTCTATTCCCATACCGTTCAATGCCGAAACAGCCTGCGCGCTCGTTTCCTTTATTTTATCGGCTACAGCGATTATTCCCAATACCTTTTCGCTGTCCGCAAAAATGAGAGGTGTTTTTCCTTCTGCGGTTAATTCTGAAATAGAATTATAATCGAATCCGCCGACCTTATCTTCAATAAAACCGACGTTGCCCGAATAATAGACTTTTCCGTTTATTTCCGCGGAAATACCTGAGCCTGTATATGATTGAAAGCTTTTTGTTTGTTTAAGCTCTACGTTGTTGTTTACCGCGTACTCTGTAATCGCTTTTGCGAGCGGATGCTCAGAGGAGTTCTCCAGCGAGTACGCTGTTTCGAGAAACGTTTTTTTGTCAATGAAAGGGATAACATCCGTTACGGTAGGGGAGCCCTGAGTGATCGTTCCCGTCTTATCCATAATGATTGTTTTCAGACTGTTTGAAATCTCAAGCGCTTCCGCTGATTTAATCAGTATTCCGTACTGAGCCGCTTTTCCCGTTCCGACCATGATCGCCGTAGGCGTCGCGAGACCGAGCGCGCATGGACAGGAAATAACAAGAACGGCTATTCCGAACGAAATTGCCTGACCGACCTCAGCTCCGCACAAAAGCCATATAACAGTTGTCAGCGCAGCTATTGTCATAACTGCTGGGACAAATACAGCCGCGACCTTATCGGCTATTCGCGCAATCGGAGCTTTTGTCGTTGTAGCGTCCTCAACAAGCTTGATTATTTTTGAGAGCGTAGTATCGTCGCCTGTGTTGATCGCTTTGATTTTGATATAACCCGATGTTATTATCGTTCCGCCCGTGACCATATCACCGACTGTTTTGTCTACGGGAATACTTTCTCCTGTGATCGCGCTTTCGTCAACGCTGCAGTTGCCGAATACTATTTCGCCGTCTACGGGAATATTATTGCCGTTTTTACAGATTACGATATCATTCTTTACAACTTCACTTGTTTCAATTTCGGTCTCAACGCCGTCTTTTTCTACTAAAGCGGTTTTCGGAGTGAGCTTAACAAGCTTGCTGATTGCGGAGGATGTTTTACTCTTGCTTTTACTCTCCAGATATTTTCCCACAGAAATAAACGTAAGTATCATTCCCGCGGACTCAAAATAATAGTGAATACCTGCCTCGGAAGCTGTCATTACATCATTTCCGTTAACAGACGCTATAATCAGATTATAAATGCTGTACAGTATGGAGATACCTGCTCCGAGGGCAATAAGGGAATCCATATTTGGACTTAACCTGAATAATGAGCGAAATCCGCTGATAAAATATCTTTTATTTAATATTAGAATAGGGATCAGCAATACTATTTCCGCAATTCCGAGAACCGTCATATTATTCAGTATTGCTATATGAAGCCCGAACATATGGCTCATAGAAACAAACATAAGCGGAATAAGGAATAGGACGGAGAGAATCAGTCTGCGCTTTGCTTTATCTGCTTCACCGTTGTATTCCTCGTTTTCGCGCGAGAACTCTTTCGCTCCGTAGCCCGCTGACTGTACCGCGTTAATAATCTTTTTATTATTAAGCTTGCTTTCGTCGTAGGTGGTTTCCATTGTGTTTGCCAGAAGGTTTACACATACGTTGTCTATTCCGTCAAGCTTTTTTACTGCGTTTTCAACGTGAGCCGAACATGCAGAACAAGTCATACCGCTAATGTTGAATTTTTGTTTCTTCATATATATCACCGATAAAATCATATCATCATTTGAATTTTTAGTCAACATAAAGCCCGGTGTTTTCCGAGAAAAAACCGAGCTTTTTAATAGGATATATGTAATTCAGCTTGCGTTCTTTAACTGCAAGCGCAGTTTATCGGCGATCATAGCGATGAATTCGCTGTTTGTAGGCTTTCCGCGACCTGTGTGAATAGTATATCCGAAATAAGAATTCAGAATATCAACGTCGCCTCTGTCCCAGGCAACTTCAATGGCATGGCGGATCGCTCGCTCAACTCTCGAGGAGGTGGTTTCGTATTTTTTAGCCACGCTCGGGTAGAGCTGTTTTGTGACCGCATTGATTATCTCAGGCTTTTCGGTTGACATTATAATTGAGTCGCGAAGGTAGTTGTAGCCTTTGATATGAGCGGGTACGCCGATTTCGTGAAGAATCTCCGTTACTTTGATTTCAATGCTGTTTGGATTAAACATAGATGGCAGCTTATTGCCGCTAAACTGTTTTGACGCGAGATTTACAATTTCCTCGCAGATAGACTCGACATTGTACGGCTTCAGCGCGTAATAGTCCGCGCCTCCCGTCATAATCTCTCTTTCGAGCGCGGGACTGCTGAACGACGCGGTAACGATAATTTTCGGTCGCGTTGCGGATTTCTGCTTCAGCGCCCTCATTACTCCGAGTGAATCGAGCCGCGTCATAAACAAATCCATAATAACAACGTCAGGCTTTTCCGCGGCGATCTTCATAATTACTTCTTCGCCGTCCTTTGTACAGAAGGTGGGAGAGATGTTGTGCTTATTTAAAAGTTCAGTGTCTTCGCCCGAAAAAACAGTCGGTTCTTCCGTGATTAATATTTTAATTTCTTTATTCATTTTTGGTGCCTCCATTAAATAATTTCAATTACACGCTTATACTACCATAAAGTGGCAAAATTGGCAATAGTTTCCAAAAACTTTTTTCTTTGTTTTTTAAATATTTTTTGTTCGGCTCAGCTTTTATCGCCTTTGATAACAATATCTTGTATAAACGCCTTTTTATCGACACTATATATCGACATTTCTCTCTTTCGGGAATTGTAATTATATATGTAACCCTGCCGTTATCGGCAGGGCTTTCAGCAATTAACAACCATATTTTCAGCTAAAATACCGTATCCGCATTTACAGTCCTCCAGAAAAACGTGTGTCAGGACTCCCGCAAGCTTTCCGTTCTGGACGATCGGACTTCCGCTCATACCCTGAACAATGCCGCCCGTCTTTTCAATCAGGCTGTCATCGTTTATTTTCACAACAAAATTTTTATTTGTGTCCTTGTAGGTGTTACAGACTTTAACAATCTGAACATTGTATTTTTGGATTCCCGATGAAGATACTGTAGTATAAAGGACGGCGTCGCCTATTGTAACCTCATTTGCCGCGGCTATTTCGAAGCTTTCTTTTTTATCGGGTAAATTGCTTGTGCTTCCGTATACACCGAGCTCGGTGTTGCTGCTGATTGTTCCGATTGACTGTCCCGTAAAATAACCGTTCAGCATTCCTATTTTATTTGTTTCCGATTTTGTAACGCTTGTAATATTGGCGTTGAGGATTTCGCCGTAGCTGTTTTTTATAAGACCGCCTGTGTCGCTGTCGCATATTCCGTGACCGAGGGCGGCGTACATTTTTGAGTCAGCGCTGTAAAAGCTTATTGTCCCTATACCCGCGCAGCTGTCCTTTATCCACGCTCCGATATAATAATTATTATCGTTGTTCTTTATGGGCTGTATATTCAGTTTTTTTCTTTCATTGTTTCTCAGTATTTCAATTTTAATTGGTTTTCCGTTTGATTTTTTTATGATTTTTTCCATTTGTTCAATTGTTTTTATTTCTTTGGAATCTGCTTTTATTATAATGTCGTTGATTTCCAATCCTCCGTTTTTTGCCGGATTTGTTTCTGAATTTTCGAATCCCGTTATCATTACGCCTTTACAGTGAAGCTTCAGTCCGAACGGCTCGCCGCCGATTATCACTTTTCTTGTTTCGGCTGAGGCAGGTACCGTCATTGCCGTAAAAATAAACAAAAGCGCAATCATTATTGAAATCGCTTTTGTTTTTGCTATTTTTGACATTTTTATCACCACCTTTAAAATAGCACTATTATTTTTTGAAAACATAGTGTATAATAAGCTGGTAGTCATATTTATTTCAAAACTATTATCCATTAATAATTGAGCGGTTTTGATTATTTGATTAATAAATGTATAACAAGGCTGCAAAGTGAAATTTTGAGGTATAAAAATGGTAAATGAAAAAGTGATTTCACAGTCATTGTCCTCTGTCGAAGTTAACGAACGATTGGAACAAGGGCTTGTAAACAAAAACGCGGGAACTAAATCCAAATCAATAAAAAGAATAATTTTTGATAATACCATAACATTATTCAATTTTTTGAATTTGTTTCTGATGTTTTTGCTTCTTCTTGTCGGCTCGTATAAGAATATGCTTTTTATGGGTGTTGTTGTATGCAACACCGTAATCGGTATTATACAGGAAATTCGGTCAAAACACGCTGTAGACAAGCTTTCGATTATTGTTTCCGACAGTATCGAGGTTGTGAGAGACGGTGAAATACAACGGGTTTCTGTAGAGAGCATAGTTAAGGACGACGTAATTATTCTTCGCTCAGGCGTTCAGATTCCCTGCGACTGCAAGATTATTGAAGGCTTCTGCTTTGCAAACGAGAGCCTGCTGACGGGAGAGAGCGATCTTATCGAAAAGAAAATCGACGATAATCTTATGTCGGGCAGCTTTGTAACCTCGGGTGAGGTTTGTGCTAAGGTCTTACATATCGGCGAGGAGAATTACGCCGCGAAAATCCAGAGTGAAGCGTCTGGCGCTCAGAAAATCAACTCAGAGATAATGAATACGCTGAACAAGATTATCCGCTGCTGCTCTATCGCTATTGTGCCTGTTGGTATCGCGTTGTTTGTTAATAAATATTGGATAAATCACGAAACGCTGAAAGACTCCGTCGTCAGTATTGTCGCGTCGTTAATCGGTATGATCCCCGAGGGCTTGATTCTTCTTACGAGTACGGTTCTCGCGGTTGCAGTTATAAGGCTTGCGCGCAAAAAGGTTCTTGTGCAGCAGCT
>JAHLBL010000499.1 GCA_020625635.1 bacterium | reverse complement strand
GTTCTCGACAGAACCAAGGAGCCCGGCTCCATCGGCGAGCCTCTCTACCTCGACGTTCTCGCTGCCATCAACGGCTCTGACTTCGCGGGCGTAAAGGTATTCACAGGCCGTTACGGTCTCGGCTCAAAGGACACAACTCCTGCCGATATGATCGCTGTTTACAGAAACGCTGAGTCCGCTTCCCCGAAGAAGCGCTTCACAGTAGGTATCGTTGACGACGTTACCAACCTCTCACTCCCGAGAGTTGAGAACCCCGACACTACTCCCGAGGGCACAACCTCCTGTAAGTTCTGGGGTCTCGGCGCAGACGGTACAGTAGGCGCCAACAAGAACTCCATCAAAATCATCGGCGACAACACCGATATGTACGCTCAGGG
>JAHLBL010000498.1 GCA_020625635.1 bacterium | reverse complement strand
TCGCTTTTGCTTATTTCATTTTTAAAATGCACTTTATAAGCAAGTCCCCTGATATGCTTAGCGGGATACTTTTTATCGTTATACAAAAGAAATGTTGAACGCGGCATAGGATAGTTTTCGTTCTCGTTATTAAAACATTCAATTGCTTTAATTACATCTTCTTTTGTTATTTCATTCCAGTTATGTTTCGCCATTTATCTACACCTCTTTCGTATTATATCACATAGGTTAAATGATTTCTATACTTCCATCTAATAAGATTTAATTAACTCGCAGCCTCTCACATCTCGTGAGAGGCTGTCTATCGTGTTGTTCTGTTGTGTATTAGAAGTTGAAGTTATCTGTGATTCCTGACAATCTGCTGTTGTCGCGCTTGAC
>JAHLBL010000497.1 GCA_020625635.1 bacterium | reverse complement strand
CTGGGCAGCATGGACATGGAACGACGGCGAACAGGGTGAATGGAGACAGATCGAGAAATTCGGATATGTAGCTACGCATAACAATGTACTGTTTGTCAACTACGATACCGATACTCCTGATTGGGGTACTATTGCCGCACAGACAATAGACTTTACAGTTCAGGACGGCAAGCTCCTTACACTTCTCAATGAAAAGGATTCTCAGGGTCATTACCTCGGCGAATGGGAGCAGGAGCCCACAGTTACCGAGACCGTAACCGAGACAGAGACAGAGACTGAGACCGAGACAACAGTAGTTGAAGGTAAATCGGCTACACTTTCAGCGGATGAGTATACAAAGGGCGACGAGGACTGGTACGCATACACTTGGGACGGCAA
>JAHLBL010000496.1 GCA_020625635.1 bacterium | reverse complement strand
CCCTGAGCTCTCGGACGGATTCTCTTAAGGATAGGGCCTGCTGTCGCGTTAGCGTACGCAACATAAAGTTTAGATACATCCATATCGTGATTGTTCTCAGCATTCGCCATAGCGGACTTGAGTACCTTTAAGACGGGCTCGCAAGCGGCCTTGGGGGTATGCTTAAGAACTGCTTCCGCATAGGCTGCGTCCTTGCCTCTGATAAGGCTGAGAACGAGGTTGACCTTGCGCGGAGACATACGGACAAATTTTGCATATGCCTTTGCTTCCATTTGCAATACTCTCCTTCCGCTTATGATGTCTTGGAACCGGCATGTCCCTTAAAGGTTCTGGTGGGAGCAAACTCGCCGAGCTTGTGACCAACCATATCCTCTGTTAC
>JAHLBL010000495.1 GCA_020625635.1 bacterium | reverse complement strand
CGGATATTGTTCAGCGCGATATGCGGCTCGTTGTCGTCGGCAGGATCATAACTTGCTCCGTCGTTCTCAACGATGATTTCGCTGCCGCCCTTCGTCTGACGGGTTTTAACGGAAATATGAAGCGGATCACCGTCAGGGTTCATACCGTGTTTGACCGCGTTTTCCACCAGCGGCTGTAATGTCAGCGGCGGCAGACGGAATTGTGTATGCGGCGTATCAAACTCCACAAACAGTCCGTCCTCATGCTGCGCCTGCTCAACTGCGAGGTAGGCGCGGGTATGCTCCAGTTCATCACGGAAAGGAATAGCGTTCTCGCTCACAATCGCTGTGAAATTCTTGCGCAGATAAGAGGTGAAGTCAAGCGTTACCTGCTGCGCTTTATC
>JAHLBL010000494.1 GCA_020625635.1 bacterium | reverse complement strand
GATAAAGCTCAGCAGGTAACGCTGGACTTCACCTCTTACCTTCGCAATAATTTCACCGCGATCGCAAGCGAGGACACCATTCCTTTCTGTGATGAGCTGGAGCATACCCGCGCTTACCTCGCCGTTGAGCAGGCGCAGCATGAGGACAGGCTGTTTGTGGAATTTGATACGCCGCATACACAATTCCGTCTGCCGCCGCTGACCTTGCAGCCCCTTGTGGAAAACGCGATCAAACACGGTATGAACCCTGACGGCGATCCGCTTCATATTTTCGTTAAAACCCGTAAGACGAAGGACGGAAGTGAAATCATCGTTGAGAACGACGGAGCGAGATATGATCCCGCCGACGACAACGAGCCGCATATCGCGCTGAACAATATCCG
>JAHLBL010000493.1 GCA_020625635.1 bacterium | reverse complement strand
CTTCAAGGTGTGGCGGATTCTGCATATTCTGATGGCGGCGGTGTTCGCGTTTCTGTATATCGGCTCGCTGCTGTTTGACCTTATGAGCGCGAACAGCCTGATTTATTTAGTGAGTCTGATTTACTCGGTAGGCGCTTCCGTTTACTTCTTTATCGCCAAGCCCGATTCGCTTATCCCGCAGTTTATCATCTATCTGTCGATATCGCTGCTGTTTGTGTTCGGCTGTTTAATCACTCAGAACAGACCCGACGTTCCCGCTACGACGTTTATCGCGTTTTTGCTTGTTTCGCCGATGTTTATGATTGATAAACCTTTCTTTATGGCGATTGAGCTCAGTTGCGCGTCCACGGTGTTCCTGATATGGATGTACCTTGTTAAGCCGTC
>JAHLBL010000492.1 GCA_020625635.1 bacterium | reverse complement strand
GTAACGGCCTGTGAATACCTTAACGTCTGAGAAATCAGAACCGTTGATAGCGGCGAGAACGTCGAGGTAGAGAGGCTCGCCGATTGAGCCGGGCTCTTTAGTTCTGTCAAGAACGGAGATTGTCTTAACAGTCTTGGGAAGCTCGGAGAGCATATAGTCGGCAACGAAGGGACGATAAAGTCTAACCTTTAACAGACCAACCTTTTCGCCTGCGGCGTTAAGATAGTCTACAACTTCCTCGATACAGTCGCATACAGAACCCATAGCAACGATAACGTGCTCAGCGTCCTCAGCTCCGTAGTAGTTGAAGGGCTTATAGTTTGTGCCGATTTTAGCGTTAACCTTGTTCATATATTCTACAACAACCTCGGGAACGGCGTCGTAGTA
>JAHLBL010000491.1 GCA_020625635.1 bacterium | reverse complement strand
GTGAAAACAAAAACAGAGGCAAAATCAAACAGAGCAGCTGTGGTTTTAAATTTAAGTAAAGGTTCAGACTATATAATAAAGAATAAAGCATATGTTTTTGATTATGGTCGACGTATTTGGGGTAAATGGTCAAAAGCATTATATGTAAAAGCGTAATAATACTTACAGATAATATGTATTATTATGTAGATTAGGTTATATAAGCGCTATTCTAATAAATTAAAGCGTCGTCACTCGGTATTTTCGAAGGTGACGGCGCTTTTTGTGTTATTTTTTACATTTATAAACCAGTTATTACATTTATAGTGAATTTTTTTTAGAATTTATATATAATAAAATACATATAAAATATAATATTTTAGCAGTTTATACTGACTTTTTAGTTGAGT
>JAHLBL010000490.1 GCA_020625635.1 bacterium | reverse complement strand
TTCCTCACTCGTGACCCGAGAATGAAGGAAAGAAAGAAATACGGTCTCAAGGGCGCTCGTCGTGCACCGCAGTTCTCGAAGAGATAATATTTTCGTTATCGACTTTATCAAGGCTTTCGGTTTTCGGAAGCCTTGCTTTTTTTCTATCATATTTCTCAAAAAACTTTGCAGTGTTTGTCAAAAAGTCTTGACATTTTGTTAATTGACCAGTATAATACAATGATTTAGATTTAAATCTAAATGGACGGATGTGGGCTGAAAGGAGATTTCTATGTATCATTATATTGAAGATAAGGAATTTCTTCATAAAATGCGAAGGTTTTGCAGCGAGATAATGCAAGGACTATGCCACTACCTGAAAGAAGATTATGATATCGGAGCTGTGTTTTACTTGG
>JAHLBL010000049.1 GCA_020625635.1 bacterium | reverse complement strand
ACTCAGAAGATCCAGCAGGAAAACTGGATGGACTTCGACGTTCTTATCACAACTCCCGACTGCATGGGACTTGTAGGTCGTCTCGGTAGAATCCTCGGACCCAGAGGCTTAATGCCTAACCCGAAGGCCGGTACCGTAACACCTGACATCGCCCGCGCTATCAAGGAAGCTAAGGCAGGTAAGATCGAGTACCGTCTCGACAAGACCAACATTATCCACTGCCCGATCGGCAAGGTAAGCTTTGGTCCCGAGAAGCTCCAGCAGAACTTTGACACCCTTATGGAGGCAATCATCAAGGCTAAGCCTGCTGCCGCAAAGGGTCAGTACATCAAGTCCTGCGCTATCACATCCACAATGGGCCCCTCTGTAAAGATCAGCCCGTCAAAGTTCACAGTATAATCTGACTGAACTTACAACTTTATAAATTACACTTCGGTGTAATTATACATAATCGCTGTTCTAAAGACAGCAGGTTTATCGGAAAGATATATAATGGCTGTGCCGCCTGCCGAGGAAGATGCAATTAACTTGTATTCTGTCTCCCTGTGTCTTTGTGTCGCGGGGAGATTATTTTAGATTTGGCGATATTTACAATTTAATTATGGAGGTGAAAATATTGCCAAGTAAAAACGTTTTAGAGGCTAAACAGGCTGTTGTTGCCGAGTTAGCCGAAAGACTCAAGGGCTCAGTAATGGGCGTTGTAGTTAGCTACAAGGGTATCAACGTTGAAAAGGACACAGCTCTCCGTAAGGAGCTCCGTGAGAACAACGTAAAGTACACAGTAGTTAAGAACACTCTTCTCAAGCGTGCTACAGCAGAGGTAGGTCTCTCAGATATGGATAACGTACTCGAGGGTACAACCGCTCTTGCTACAAGCGACGATGATTACACAGCAGCTGCAAGAATTCTCGCTAATTTCGCTAAGAAGAATGATTACTTTGAAATCAAGTCGGGTTATATGGACGGTGAGGTTATAGATTTAGCTACAATCGACCATCTTGCTAAGCTCCCGACAAGAGAAGTACTTCTCGCAAACGTACTCGGTGCCTTCCAGGCTCCTATCGCATCCTTCGCACGTGCTATTCAGGCTATCGTTGACGAGGGCGGCGTAGAGAACTGCAAGCCCGCCGAGAAGGAAGAGGCTGCCGAAGCTCCCGCAGAGGAAGCTGCCGCAACCGCTGAGGCTCCCGCAGAGGAGGCTGCTGCCGCAGAGGCAGAATAATAATGAGGATAATTCCTCAAATGAATTTTAAAATTATTACTACTATATGGAGGTAAATTAAAATGGCATCTGAAAAGATTACTGCTATTATTGAAGAATTAAAGACTCTTACAGTTCTCGAGCTCGCAGACCTCGTACACGCTGTAGAGGATGAGTTTGGTGTATCCGCTGCCGCTGCTGTTGCAGTTGCAGGTCCCGCTGCAGGCGCTGAGGCTGCTGCTGAGGAGCAGACAGAGTTTGACGTTATCCTCAAGAGCGCTGGCGCTAAGAAGATTAACGTTATCAAGGTTGTTCGTGAGATCACAGGTCTCGGTCTTAAAGAGGCTAAGGCTGTTGTTGACGAGGCTCCGAAGCCCGTTAAGGAAGGTGTCAGCAAGGAAGACGCTGAGGCTATCAAGGCTAAGCTCGAAGAGGCTGGCGCTGAGGTTGAGCTTAAGTAATTTAGGCTTACATCAATTATTAAAAAGAACCGCTGAGTTTATGCTCGGCGGTTTTTTGTATGAAAAATCGGGCAAACAGCGACTCCGTTTAAGGAATCAGCCGTTTGCCCGACGTGTTTTGCTTACGTTATAGTGCCGTTGTCAGATGAGCCGTTGCGTAAGCCCCGCCGTTAATGAGCGTTTAATTTTCATTAAACGTTTCCAAAGGCGGAATTGACTCCCGGGGCTTTTGTTCTGAGTTCAGATAAGCCGTTACGTAAGCCCCGCCGTTGATGAACGTTTAATTGTCATTAAACGTTTCCAAAGGCGGATAAACGCGTCCACCGACGCTTAGCAGCCGCAGCCGTTGCAGCCGTTGTTGTCGTTACCGCAGCAGGAGCAGAGAATGATAACGAGAAGAATGATCCAGCAGCAGTTGCCGCCACCGAATAAACCATTATTGCACATGTGTCTTTCCTCCTTTCGTTTACACTACCATAGTATCCGAAAACAGGAAATGTGTGACTGTTACTCCGCCATTTTTTTCAGAAGCGCTATTTCCCTCGCGTAGCCGTCGAGCTCGTTCGGAGTTTCAAGATAGCAGGGAAGTTTTCCGAGCAGGGGATTGGTGACGATTCTTTCGAACGCTTCAAGCCCGATATTTCCTTCGCCGATTTTCTCGTGCCTGTCCTTGTGACTGCCGAGAGGGTTTTTGCTGTCGTTCAGGTGAAGTGCCCTGAGCCTGTCAAGCCCGATTACGCGGTCAAATTCCTCCAGAACGGCTTCAAGATTGTCTTTGATGTCGTAGCCGCCGTCAAATACGTGACAGGTGTCAAGACATACGCCGAGCTTGCCGCTGAGATTTACGCCGTCGATGATCGCTCTGAGCTCCTCAAAGGTTCTGCCGATTTCGCTGCCCTTGCCCGCCATTGTCTCGAGCAGAACAGTGGTCGTCATATCCTCAGTCAGTACCTTGTTCAGAAGATCGCAGATAAGCTCAATGCCTTTTTCGACGCCCTGCCCGACGTGCGAGCCCGGGTGGAAGTTGTACATATTGTTCGGGAGAAGCTCCATTTTAGCGAGGTCGTCCCGCATTACCTCAAAAGCGAATTCCTTCGTCCGCTCGTTTGCCGAACAGGGATTGAGTGTGTAGGGAGCGTGTGCCAGTATTTTCGCAAAGTTATTATTCTTCATAAGAACTAAAAGCTTATTGACATCCTCGGTGTCGATTTCCTTTGCCTTGCCTCCGCGCGGATTGCGCGTAAAAAACTGGAAGGTGTTGCCGCCCAGTTCGATTGCCTGCTTTCCCATAGCCTCAAAGCCCTTGCTGACAGAGAGGTGACATCCTATATTTAACATAACGGTACTCCTTTAAATAATATACTATATTATACCATAAAATGGAGTTGGCTCAAGAAGAAAATGAGCCAACCCTTAAATAAAAACGATGTATTGATAGTAAAAAGTGATAAGTTTTTAGTGGCAGAAAATAATGTGTTTACAGCTTTTTGCTTTTTACTTAAAACTTATCACTATTGAATTGCTTTTTGAATATAGGGCTTCTTTTTTAGTTTTGTGTCAGCCCCTCGTTATGATTTTCTTTTTGAGTTGAATCTGAATAGGATTATGTTCAGCAGAATGAACACCGCGACTATTATGAAGGAGTAGGTGAGCATAAAGCCTGTGTTGATTTCCTTGCCGAAGATGTTGAGGCTTGTGGCGAACAGCTCCTTTGCGCCTTTGGCGAATTCGCCGTTGTCTGCGCCGTTGAGGGAATTGCTGATGTTCTCGATCGCGGGAGTGACGAGGATCCTTCTCATCAAACCCGTAATCTGTGAACCCGGTACGAGGTTTACGATGGTCTGTGTGGTCTCGCCAAACTGTGATACGGGTATATACGCGCCTACCACGAAGCCGATTCCTGCCGATACCATTACGCTGAAGGAGCTGAAGGTGGAGTCCTTTTTGAAGAAGGAAATGCAGGTCATAAGAATGATGGTCGCGGAGATTGAGCCTAGTACAACAAGACCGTAAAGCATAATAATGTCAACTGCTGTCCAGACGAATGTGCCTGTCACGGTGAGGAAGAGGAGACCTGCCGTAAGAAGTACGGTAGAGGTGATAAGCGAGCAGAGAACCGCTCCCGAGAAGTACGACATCACGATAACCGAGCCTTTTACGGAGCTTGCGTTGTAGTCAAAGTCGATTTTCTCCTGCTTGTCGCGTACCATAACCGACAGCGCGTTGAGCGGAGCGGTGATGACTGCCGTGCCTGTAACTCCCGCGATCATCCACGAGTTTACGAGAGCCTCTATATCAGCCTTCTCAACACTGTCCTTAAGAGCGCCGAGACCGCTGTTTATGCTGTCAACGTAGCTGCTTTTGATGAAGAGCAGGAAGAGCCCCAGTACGATTATCTGCGTCAGCATTGAGAGGAATACTGCCATTTTGTCCTTTAAAAAGACCTGTGAGTTTCTTTTTGTGAGTCCTTTATATGAGTTAAGTGTTCTTACCATTTCAGTCACCAAGCTTCTTTCCGGTAACATTGAGGAACACGTCGTCCATGTTACCTTTGATAAATTCGTAGTCTGTTATTTCGTCGCAGCTTCTGAGAAGCTTTGTCGCGGTTTCTGTCTTTTCTATTTTTATTTTGTAGCTGTCGAGATTGTATTCAAATCCGAGTCCTTTTTCGCGGAGCAGTTTTTCGGCTTTATCGCTCTGAGGCGTGTACCAGATAAGCTTGTTGGTCGCGTACTTTTCCTTGAGGTCGTGAGGCGTGCCGTGCGCGGCGATTCTGCCGTCGTCGAGTACAACGACATCGTCGCAGTCGACTGTTTCCTCCATATAGTGGGTTGTGAGGAATACCGTCAGTCCCGTGTCCTCTCTGAGCTTGTGGATTATCTCCCACACCTTTACTCTTGTCATCGGGTCAAGTCCCGTTGTAGGTTCGTCGAGAAACAGGAGCTTCGGACGGTTTATAAGCGCTCTCGCGATGTCCACGCGTCTGCGCTGACCTCCGCTGAGCCTGTTGTAGCGGCGGTTCATTATGTCGTCGAGCTCAAAAATTTCGCTTAGCTCTTTCAGTCGTTTTTTGATTTCGCTTTTGCCGAGACCGTAGTACGCGGCTCTCGAGGCGAGGTTTTCCCTGACCGTGAGCTGCTTGTCGAGTACTGAGTTCTGAAATACGATGCCGATAAGCTCCTTGATTTTGTTCTTGTCACTGTCGAGGTCATAGCCGCCTATTTTTACGCTGCCCGAGGTCTTTTCGATAACGGTGCAGAGGATGTTGATTGTGGTTGATTTACCCGCTCCGTTGATTCCCAGAAAGGCGAAGAACGAGCCTTCCTCTACATTGAAGCTGATACCCTTTACAGCTTCTACGTCCTTATAGTTTTTTGTGAGGTTGTTTACTTCGATTATGTTTTTCATTTTTCTTTCCTCCTGACGCGATTATAATATCATATCATTTACGCAAAATAAAGGCATCCTGCGTCAGCGGCTGTAAAACCGACATAAGATGCGTTTATCGGGGTGTGAAATACATTTTGATGTTATTCTTCGTTGTTTAATCTGTTAAGAGCCTCGTTTATGCCGCGTTCCGTTTTGCTTTCCGAGTACATTGTGATAAGCGTTACGATGACGTACACAACAACCACCATTACGGCTATGAGCAGCATTTCGGTTATTCCGTCGTACCAGCCCAGAAGCCTGCCCTCGCCGAGAACGACCGCTTCAATGCATATGAAGTGCAGTATCATACGCAGTATAAACTGCTTTTTTGTCGGTTCGGTTCTGAAATAAAACAGAAAAGAGGGGAGAGCGGAGGTCGCGCCGACTAAGAGTATGATAAACGGAAACTCTATACCGTATCCCGCGAAGCGGTCCGCGATAAACAGATTCGCGACGCCGATTACCGTCATAACGCTTACACTGATAATAAAGAAGTGGCTTACTACCATTTTGATCGTATCTTTCATAGTTACCCTCACATTCCGAGCCGTTTTTTCAGCTCAGGTACATACTGGCGCGAGATTATTACAGTCTCGCCGTTGAGAAGCTTTGCCTCGAAGCGTCCGTTTACGGACGCGGAGACGGAGCGGATTTTACCGATATTTACTATCATCGACTTTGAACAGCGGAAAAGCTTTGTGCCGAGCGTCAGCTCCTCCAGCTCATAAAGCCGCTGTTTGGACTCAAAGACCCCTTTTTGCAGACAGATAAAAGTTTTATTGTCCACCGATTCTATGTAGTATACGTCCCTGAGACCGATCCTGAACGTTTCACCGTTCTTGCTGCCGAGCAGAACGGCCTCGTTCTTTTTCAGCCTGTTCACAACGTCGAGCACCTCGTCGGTGATGTCGTGACAGTTGATAATGATTTCTTCTTCCAGGCTCCGATCAACCTGTTTTATTGTTACCTTAAACATCATTCACCTACAAAATGTCAGGCAATACCGCCTTTGTTTTACAGGATTATTCTACCACCATTTTAATGAAAAGTGAATACCAACATTACTAAGTTGCAAATAAACTTCGGTGAAATGCAAAATTTACCGATTATTGACAATTAAATCTTGATTGAGGGCTCGGTTTGTGGTATACTATCAATTGATAATGCGAAAATAGGGGCAAAATACGTTTTGCCGTTAAGAAAGGGTAATAAATATGACTATGGAGAACATCTACCGCACCGTAAACTGCGGTGAATTAAGAGAAGAAAACATCGGACAGGAGGTTCGCGTCGCAGGCTGGGTTGAAAATATCCGCGACCACGGCGGCGTTATGTTCCTCGATATCCGCGACCAGTACGGCGTGCTTCAGGTTGTAGTACACAACGACGAGCTCCTTAAGGGCGTTAACCGTGAGTGTACCGTAACCCTCGGCGGCAAGGTCGTAAAGCGTGACGAGGATACTATCAATCCTAAAATCGCTACAGGTTATGTCGAGGTACACACCGAGGATATCAAGGTGCTCGGCAAATGTAAGAACGAGCTCCCGTTCGAGGTTGCCACCTCAAAGAACACTAACGAGGATGTGCGCCTGCGCTACCGTTTCCTCGACCTCAGAAATCCCAAGGTACACAATAATATTCTTCTCCGCTCACAGGTCGTAAGCTTTATGCGTCAGAAGATGACCGAGATGGGTTTTGTTGAGATAAATACCCCGATTCTTTCGAATTCCTCTCCCGAGGGAGCGCGCGACTATCTCGTTCCCAGTCGTAAGCACAAGGGTAAGTTCTACGCTCTTCCTCAGGCTCCGCAGATTTTCAAGCAGCTTTTGATGGTTTCGGGCTTTGATAAATATTTCCAAATGGCTCCCTGCTTCCGTGACGAGGACGCTCGTGCCGACAGAAGCCCCGGTGAGTTCTACCAGCTCGACTTTGAGATGGCGTTCGCTACTCAGGAGGACGTTTTCAAGGTTGCCGAGGAGGTCCTCTACGATACCTTCTCCAAATTCACCGATAAGAAGGTTAGCCCCGCTCCCTTTAAGCGTATTCCTTTTGAGGAGGCTATGCTGAAGTACGGTACGGATAAGCCCGACCTCAGAAACCCGCTCGAAATCAAGGAAATCAGCGATATGTTCGTTGAGACAGATTTCGCTCCGTTCCGCAAGAAGTGTGTTCGTTCCATCAATGTTCCGGGCGCAGCCGCTCAGAGCAAGAAGTGGTTTAAGCGTATGGAGGAGTTCGCGCTCTCCATCGGTATGAAGGGACTCGGCTATGTAAAGGTTAACGAGGATATGACCTTTGACGGTCCTATCGACAAGTTCCTCAAGCCGGGCGACAGGGAAGAGCTTATTTCCCGCAACGGCTCAAAGGCTGGCGACGTAATCTACTTTATCGCCGACAGCGCCGCCATCGCTCCCAAGCTCGCGGGACAAATCCGCACAGAGGTCGCTTCGCGTCTTAATTTGATTGATACAAGCCGTTTTGAGCTCTGCTTTATCGTCGACTTCCCGATGTACGAAATCGACGAGGACGGCAAAACTATATTCACTCACAACCCGTTCTCGATGCCGCAGGGCGGTATGGACGCGCTTCTTAACAAGCAGCCTACAGAGATCCTCGCTTATCAGTACGACATCGTGTGCAACGGCGTAGAACTCTCCTCGGGCGCTGTGCGTAACCACGACCTCGATATTATGATTAAGGCGTTTGAGATCGCGGGCTATACCGAGGACGACCTGAAGGAGAAATTCAAGTCGCTCTACACCGCGTTCCAGTACGGCGCTCCGCCTCACGCGGGTATGGCTCCCGGCGTCGACCGTATGCTTATGCTTCTCACTGAGGAAGAGAATATCCGTGAGGTAATTCCCTTCCCGATGAACTCCAACGCTCAGGACCTCCTGCTCGGTTCACCCTCAGAGGTAAGCGAAATGCAGCTGAGAGAGGTTCATATTAAGTTGAGATAAATATTTTTTGGAAATAATTCTGCTTTAGATAGTGAAAAGTTATAAGTTGTCAGTGATAAGTATTCAGGTCGAATTATGAGTATTAACAGCTTTAAGGATTTGTTGGTATGGCAAAAATCAATGGATTTGGTTGTGGCGTCATATAAAGTTATTAAAAAACTTCCGCGGGATGAAAACTTTGCGTTATCATCACAAATGAGACGCGCCTGTGTTTCAATACCATCAAATATTGCTGAGGGACAAAAAAGAAGAACAACTAAAGATTTTATTCATTTTTTGTCTGTTGCAAGAGGTTCGAATGCGGAGTTGCAAACTCAATTGTTAATTTGCAACCGCTTGGATTATCTTTCCGAAGCAGATATTCAATTTCCGCTTCAGCTTTCTCTTGAAGTTGAAAAAATGCTTAGTTCACTAATTAATTCGCTAAAAAAACAATCCACTATGAACTTTTCACTTTGAACTTTTAACTAACTGACGAGCAATTTTAAGTTGCGTAGCAGTTATGGTTTTAATAATCCCTTAAAAGGACTGATATTATGGTAACACGTGAAGATGTAGAAAACATCGCTATACTCTCTAAGCTGTTTGTAGCGGAGGATGAGCTTGACAGTCTGACAAAGCAGATGCAGGACATCGTAGACTTTGCCGACACCATCAACAACGCTCCCGACTCGGGTGAGGAGTTTGACAATATCAACAACCTCTCGAATGTTTTCCGCGAGGATGTTGTCGTCGAGTCGCTCCCCAGCGAGGAAATCCTCAGAAACGCTCCCGAACAGGCAGAGGATCATTTTTTGGTAAGAAATCACGCATAAGGAGAAGGGCATGTCATCACAGATTAAAAAGATTCACGATATGCTTTCCTCAAAGCAGATTTCGTGTACCGAGCTTACAAAAAAGTATCTCACAGAGATAGAAAATTCCAATAAGGAATTAAACGCCTACGTCAACGTCACTGCCGACACGGCGCTCGCTCAGGCTGAAAAGGTTGACGCTAAGCTTTCGAGAGGCGAGGAGATCGGACTTCTCGAGGGCGTTCCGATGACTTTAAAGGATAATATGTCCTCGAAGGGTATCGAGACGACCTGCTGCTCAAAAATCCTTACGGGTTATAAGCCGATTTATAACGCTACAGTCTGGGATAAGCTTGAGGGAGAGGGCGCGGTTCTTCTCGGCAAAACTAATATGGATGAGTTCGCGATGGGCTCCTCCTGCGAGACCTCGTACTTCGGCGGAGCTACAAACCCGTTCAATACTAACCATTGCGCGGGCGGCTCCTCGGGCGGCGGCGCAAGCGCGGTCGGCGCTAATCTCGCGGCTTACGCGCTCGGTTCCGATACGGGCGGCTCTATACGTCAGCCCGCGTCATTCTGCGGTATTGTCGGTCTCAAGCCCACCTACGGCGCTGTATCGCGTTACGGCCTTATCGCTTACGCGTCCAGCCTTGACCAGATCGGACCGATCACAAAGACTGTCGAGGACGCTTCCATAGTCTACGACGCGATCTCCGACTACGATCCCAAGGACAGCACATGTCAGGGACGCAACGGCGAGCTGACATACAACACGATCAACAACGACATCAAGGGAATGAAAATCGGTATCGCCCGCGAGTACATCGACGGTGTGCGCGACGACGTAAAAGAGGCTCTGCTCTCCGCTGTAAAGGTTTATGAGAGCCTCGGAGCCGAGGTCGTATACTTCGATATGCCTTCGCTCAAATTCGCTCTTCCCGTTTACTATATAATCGCCTGTGCTGAGGCTTCATCGAACCTCGGCAGATACGACGGCATCCGCTACGGCTTCAAGGCTGAGCATTACAACGGCACTCACGATATGATGTGCCGCACAAGAAGCGAGGGCTTCGGCGCTGAGGTAAAGCGCAGAATCCTCCTCGGTACTTACGTGCTCTCCGCAGGTTATTATGACGCTTACTATAAGAAGGCGCAGAACCTCCGCGGTACTATCGTGAAGGCTTTCAACGAAGCCTTTGAAAAGTGCGACTTCATCCTCGCTCCGACTGTTCCCATGACCGCTTTCGAGATGGGACACGCCGTAAGCGATCCGATCGAGACATATCTCACCGATATCTGCACCGTTCCCGTAAATATCGCGGGACTTCCCGCCGT
>JAHLBL010000489.1 GCA_020625635.1 bacterium | reverse complement strand
CCCTCGCCCTCGATTCCCTCAAAGCTGAAATTGACGTTGCCCGGCAGCCTGTGCTGCGCGTCGCCGTTGAGCGCGCTGTGCGGTATCTCGGATAAGCCTTTGATGATATGGTCGCGGATCGCCGCCATATGCGCGGCGTTTTTCTCCATATTCTCGGCGGCTTCCTTCAGCGCGGCTGCCATCGCCATGATGCCGGGCAGATTCTCCGTGCCTGCGCGTTTGCCGCGTTCCTGTGCGCCGCCTTCAATCAGGTTTTGCAGGATGATTCCCTTGCGCGCGTACAGAAAGCCCACGCCCTTGGGACCGTGGAATTTATGCGCCGATGCCGAAAGCATGTCGATATGCTGCGCCTTAACGTCGATCGGCAGATGACCGACCGCCTGAACCGCGTCGGT
>JAHLBL010000488.1 GCA_020625635.1 bacterium | reverse complement strand
TGTTTTTTGCCATATTAATTTCCTCCTTTTATTACTATACACGTCTTCTCTTAGGAGGACGACATCCGTTATGGGGAATCGGAGTTACGTCCTTAATCATAGTAACCTCGAGACCCGCGGACTGTAATGCTCTGATAGCTGCCTCACGTCCCTGACCGGGGCCTTTTACGAATACCTCTACGCTCTTCATACCGAAGTCCATAGCGATTTTCGCGGCAGTCTCAGCCGCGGACTGAGCCGCGAACGGAGTGGATTTACGTGAACCGCGGAAACCGAGCTCGCCCGCGCTTGCCCATGATACCGCGTTTCCGTTTGTATCGGAAATTGTAACAATTGTATTGTTAAATGTAGACTGAATATGCGCGCTGCCCTTTTCAATATGCTTTTTCTCACGGCGGCGGCGAG
>JAHLBL010000487.1 GCA_020625635.1 bacterium | reverse complement strand
TCAGGCATATGGTCGGGATTAACCTTATACATCTTTAAAAGACCTTTGTTCCAGCCTTCCCTGCCTTTTCGTGTGTCATAAAGGAAAGTTGCAAAAGCCGTATCCGCGGTTCTTACGATTTTACCTGTACATCGCGATACCAGATATTCGCTGATATCCAGCCATTTATATATTTTTTTATATACATCGGGCTCGTTGTTTTCGACCCACTTGTATTTCCAGACAGGGTCCTTGGCGCTGGTTGAGCCCGCGTAATTTACACGCAGATTGCGTAGCAGTTTATAAAGACTGCATCCCGACACCTTGATTATGCCCCTGCCCATACATTCCTTGTATTCCTTATAGCCCTTTTGGTCGAGGTAGTTCATAGGACGTCTAATGGCGTTTCCGTTCTCATCAACAAAAAC
>JAHLBL010000486.1 GCA_020625635.1 bacterium | reverse complement strand
TCAGCGCTCAGAAAGATCGCCAGAGTAAGACTTTCGAACGGCATCGAGGTCAGCTCTTATATCCCCGGCGTCGGTCATAACCTGCAGGAGCACTCCGTTGTTCTTATCAGAGGCGGCCGTGTTAAGGACCTTCCTGGTGTACGTTACCATATCATCCGCGGCACACTTGATGCGCAGGGTGTTTCAGGACGTATGCAGGCTCGTTCCAAGTATGGCGCTAAGCGCCCAAAAGCAGGTAAGAAGTAAGGACAACTTTAGTGTTTTAACAGAGATTAAAACTTGTATTGCTGCAAGATATTTACATAGATTCAGTGGAATGTCTTGTTGGCATACGGGAGTTTGTCGCTTTCGAGTACCTATGATATCTCAATTATTGTGAAGGAGGGAAGCAAAGTGCCAAGAAGAGG
>JAHLBL010000485.1 GCA_020625635.1 bacterium | reverse complement strand
TTCCACAGACTTAAGGAAACCCACGGTACAGGTCCTAACGTTCGTCACGGCGGTTCAATCGGTATGTGTTCATCACCGTCCCGTATTTTCAAGGGCAAGAAGATGAACGGTCACCTCGGTGCCGAGAAGGTTACAATTCAGAACCTTACAGTAGTTAAGGTCAATGTTGAGAACAACCTTATCGCCATCAAGGGCGCAATCCCCGGACCGAACAAAGGCATCGTAGTTATCAAAGATGCCGTTAAAGCTTAAGAAGGGAGGACTTTAAATGCCAAGCGTTAATGTATTAGATATGACAGGCAAGAAGGTTGGCTCGGTAGACCTTTCCGAGGCAGTTTTCGGCATTGAGCCCAACGAAGCTGTTATGCACCAGATGGTAGTAAGCTACCTCGCTAATCAGCGTCAGGG
>JAHLBL010000484.1 GCA_020625635.1 bacterium | reverse complement strand
AAGCTCATCGAATACACACTAGGTATTTGTACCGACTGTCTCGGTAATAAGCCGAAGAAAACTATCCGTGAAGCCTCGCTCCTGCTAAACCTTACCGAGGACAGCGCACAGAAAAAACTACGTAAAATATTAAAAACTCTCAACCACGATCTGAAATGTCAGGAAAGAATTGCTTGACAAAATCTCTGAAAATAGAGGCTCGAAACAGGCATAAAATCACACTCCAAAAACCGCCATTTAATGCGGTTTTTAGAGCAGCGTAAAGTGGGAATTTTCCCTGATTTGCCTCTGTAGCCGTTTGTTTTTACTACAACGAGCTACGGCTCGATGGAACTATTTCTATTCGATTCTACGGGTTTTCGTTCTTAAAACCCAACAACACAACACCAAAACAGAAAAATGGCGAGACTACGAC
>JAHLBL010000483.1 GCA_020625635.1 bacterium | reverse complement strand
GCTTCTCTTGTCACGGCTTACGGCTTGTATTATAAAATCCAGCAGTTCATTTTATTTGCCGCATTTGGGATGAGAGATACGATCACGCCGATTGTATCCTTCGCTTACGGAATGAGGGATGATCAGCGCGTGAAGTCAGGCATTAAATACGGCGTGCTCTATACATCTGTGATAATGCTGTCGGGCACATTGCTTTTGGAGATCATTGCCGAACCGCTTTGCGCCGCATTCGGTTTGTCAGGAGGCACACAGGCACTCTGTGTCAGCGCAACAAGGATAATCTCAGCAGGCTTTTTCTTTGCCGGGATCAGCCTGTCGCTGCAGGGGGTGTTTCAAGCGCTTAGCAGAGGGCTATCCTCACTTATCATTTCACTGTTAAGACAGCTTGTGTTGATTCTTCCGGTCGCGTGGGCGTT
>JAHLBL010000482.1 GCA_020625635.1 bacterium | reverse complement strand
TGTAAAATCGAGCACGTTATCAGCCCCGCTACGTTCAGCGCGATAAAAAAGCATTTTGAGGAGTATTCTTAAATTTGCTCAACTTATAAAACGGCGTTTGGCGCTGTTTCAATATAATTTTCCTTGACAAATCGGGAAAATGTGCTATAATCTACGTGTTACGCGTATATCTGCGTAAGAATCCTTGCGGCACCCGAGTGCCGCCATATTGTCCAGAAGGAGGTGTTCAAAGTGGCAGTTACGGCTAATTACGAGGCAGTAATGATTTTTTCCTTAAAGCAGGGCGAAGAGGGTATTCAGGCTCTTATCGAGAAGTTCAAGGCTTTAATCGAAAAGCACGCGACTCTGCAGAATGTTGATGAGTGGGGTAAGAGAAGGCTCGCTTATCTTATCAACAAGGAGAGCGAAGGTTACTATGT
>JAHLBL010000481.1 GCA_020625635.1 bacterium | reverse complement strand
TTTTTTATCACGGAAGTATTTAATTCTTGGGTGAGTGACGGAATCAGCAATTATAATACAGATTTTTACTATCAGCCCAGAGCTTATATCGCTCTTTGCTATAAGGAAAATAGATTGATAGCTTAAAAGAAATCAGGTTTGTTATGAAATATATTTTAATTGCCGGAATAAACGGCGCAGGAAAGACAAGCCTGATTGGCGTTCTAAAGGGATTTGAATTAATTTCTGATGATGTTTATGACGATAGAAATGATAATTCAAAAGAAATCTCCTACTGCCTTGAAAACAACCTGACCTTTACGCAGGAAACAACGTTAGCCGGTCATCGCATAGAAAAAACGATCCGTCAGGCTCGTAAGCAGGGGTATGATATTGTGATGTTCTACGTCGGGCTGAATTCCGTGGAAGAAAGCGTTTTGCG
>JAHLBL010000480.1 GCA_020625635.1 bacterium | reverse complement strand
TTGAGGCCGCCCTCACGGGCGCCTTCGGCCAATTCCTGTACACGGCCGTGATAGATGTTGCCGCCGCGGTCAAATACGACTGCGGTGATGTTTTTCTCAGCAGCGCGCTGTGCGACGAGCTTGCCTACAGCACGGGCTGCCTCTTTGTTTCCGCCGTTGCCGGTGATTTCCTTATCAAGGCTAGAAGCCGAGACAAGAGTAACACCCTTTACGTCATCGATGATCTGAGCGTAAATATTATTAGTGGAGCGGAATACACACAGGCGCGGACGTTCTGCTGTGCCGCTGATCTTACTACGAACTCTTTTATGTCTTTTCAGACGAGCTTTTTTAGTATCAGGTCTGTTTACCATTTGTCATTCACTCCTTTAATTATTTACCCTTACCGGCTTTGCCTTCCTTGCGGCGGATATGTTCGTCA
>JAHLBL010000048.1 GCA_020625635.1 bacterium | reverse complement strand
TTTCTCAGACTCAGACAGGAGGGCTTCGATACGGACTGCGTTCTTCTCGCGGACCGTTACGCCACATCCAATATCATCTACCAGATGTCCAAACTCCCCGAGGAGCAGTGGGACAGCTTCATTGATTTTCAGGAGGATTTTGAATACAACAAGATTAACGTCCCCAGACCCGATATGGTGATTTACCTCGATGTCGAGCCCGACGTCTCGCAGAAGCTTCTTTCCTCGAGATACTCGGGTGACGAAAGTAAAAAGGATTTACACGAAAAGAACCTCAGCTTTCTTCTGTCCTGCCGCCGAAGCGCGCTCTACGCCGCGAAAAGGCTCGGCTGGAAGCTCATTTCCTGTACCGAAAACGGCGAAATGCGCTTGATAGAGGATATAGCGAAAGAGATATCAGATACAATTGAAGGGTAATTATGTTTGACTTTAAATCTCCCGCCAGAGAGGATTTGCCGCTTCTCCGTAAGATTTGCGAGAACTACGGAACGATGGGCTGTGATTTCAACTCGTCCAACATCTACCTCTGGCGAAAAAGATATAATATAAAAATTTGTTTTTACGACGGTATGCTTGTGCTGTCATATTTCCGCGACAACGTCCCGTGGGGCTATTGCTTTCCCATCGGAGAGGGCGACCCCACACGCGCCATAGCGGAGATTTTCCGCGACGCGAAGCAGCGCGGAGTTGAAGCCGCGTTCGTTATGCTTACCGACGCCCAGAAGGAAAAGCTCGTCGCGATCACGGGCTACGAGTACGATTTCGAGGAGCTGACGGGTGACGAGGATTATATCTACACCAACTACGACCTTTCGCTCCTGCCCGGTAAAAAATACCATTCCAAGCGCAACCACATCTCAAAATTCGACCGCACCTATCCTAAATGGAGCTTCCAGATCATTTCCCGAAAGCATTTTCGCGATGTAATGACTGTTCTGGAAAAATGGTGCGATAATAATGATATAGACCGCAACAGCTTCGAGGAATATTCCGCGCTGAAAGAGGCGCTCGAAAACTATGAGCTGCTTCAGCTTCACGGCGGAATTCTCTATGTTGACGAAACTCCCGCCGCGTTTGCAATCGGCTCTCGCATAAACCAGAACACCTTCGACGTAAGCTTCGAGAAGGGGCTCGTGGAGTACGAAGGAGTTTACTCCAAAATCAACAACGAGTTCGCGAAAACGCTTATCGGCTTTGAGTTTATCAACCGCGAGGAGGATATGGGGATCGAGTCGCTGAGAAAATCCAAGCTCTCCTACCATCCCGTCGTTATCCTCAAAAGGTTCAAAGGAGTAAAAAAGAATGCTTGAATTCAGAATTGCGCGCGAGGATGACGTCGATTCCGTAAGAGCTCTGTACACCCGCTGCTTCAACGATACGGAGCAGGGCACGGAGGTGTTTTTCGGGCGTATCTTCTCGCCCGATATCTGCTACATCGCTTTTGACGGCGGAGAACTCGTCGCTATGCTGTGTATGCTCCCGACTTCGATAAACGGACGCAGCGCGGCTTACCTCTACGCCGCGGCAACCGATGCGGAGCACCGCAACTGCGGATTTATGCGCGGGTTGGTGAACTACGCTATCGCGACCTGCGGAGCTGAGCTCTGCGTTACGCTTCCCGCGGAGGACGGCTTATACGACTTTTACAAAAAGCTCGGTTTCGTCGAGCTCAGCGTAAATGTCGCCGAAAAAACGAGAACTGAGCTTGAGGCTCTCGCTGAATCGTATGACGAGGAGGAGCTCGTTGTCGGCGGATACTGCGGCATCAGAAACCGCGTTCTAAGGGAAAACTTCCTTTTCCAAAATAACAGATATATCGAAAACGCCTTTGCTCTCGCCGAGGCTTACGGCGGAAAGGTCGTCCGCTCAAACCGCGGATACGCTCTTTTCTATGAGCAGGACGGCGTGTGCGAGGTTTGCGAGTTCATCTGCACGGCGGAGAACCTCGGCTATATGCTCGGCGATTTGCTGAAAAGCACCGACTGCGCCGATTTCAGGTTCAGGCTTTCGCCGGCTCAGAAGCTCTTTGACGCGAAGCCCGTCCGTTTCGGAATGGTTCGCTATTATACGGATTACCGTCCCGACTTTATTTACGCGGGACTTACACTTGAATAAAATACGGAAAGGTAAATGAATATGATTTACATTATGCTTGCCGACGGATTTGAAATCACCGAGGCTCTTACGACACTCGACGTTCTGCGCAGGGCTAAGCTCGACACACTCACCGTTGGAGTTACGGGAAAGACCGTTACCGCCTCCTGCAAGGTGAAGGTCGAGGCGGACATCACCCCCGACGAGGTCGAGCTCGACAGACTTGACTGCGTTATCCTCCCCGGAGGACTTGACGGAACACACAATCTCGACGCTTCCGACTTTGTTCACGGCGTGCTCGATTTCGCGCTCGAGAACAATAAGCAGATTTGCGCAATCTGCGCCGCTCCCTCAATCCTCGCGAAGAGAGGTATTCTCGACGGCAAGAACGCTACCTGCTATCCCGGCTTCGACACTATTCACAGCGACAAGGTCAATTACACGGGCGAGCCCGCGGTAAGCTGCGATAACGTCATCACGGGCAAGGGCGCGGGCTGTACGATCAACTTCGGCCTGCTCATCGCCGAGAAAATGGCTTCAAAGGAAATCGCCGACCATGTCAGGGAGTCTATGCAATGCCCCTGAGCGGCGTTGACGGGCTGAAAAAACAGCTCCGCTCCACATATAAAAATATACGCCTTTCTCTCGGCGCGGACGAAAAGGAACTGCTCGACAGCACTGTCGCGGAAAATCTTTTCGCGCTTGACATCTACCGCGGAGCCGAGGTGATTCTGGCGTTCGTGTCAAAGGATATCGAGGTCGGTACACAGAGGATAATAGAGCGCGCTTTGAGCGACGGAAAACGTGTGGCTGCTCCGCTCTGTGATACGGAAACGACCGATATTGACTTTTACTTTATTAATTCGCGCGGCGACCTTAAAAAGGGTTTTTACGGGCTTTACGAGCCTGACCCCGAAAAATGCGCCGCAGTTACGGATTTTTCGGGAGCGCTGTGTCTTGTGCCCGCGCTCGCGTATGACCGAGAGGGCTACCGCCTCGGGTTCGGAAAGGGCTATTACGACCGCTTCCTCGCCCGCTTCAACGGCGTAAGCGCAGGTCTGTGCTATGAGTGCTGTGTCTCGGATGAGCTTCCGAGAGGCAGGTTCGACAGGCGCGTTGACGCTCTCGTGACAGATAAAGCATACTATTCATTCGGGCTCTGAGCCTGAACAACAGGGGAATAAGTATATGGAAAGTAATTCAAACAACGAAAAGAACATATCCGAAATTCGCAAGGACAAGGTGCGCAATTTCCATATGAACATCAGCAACGACGACCTCGCCGTAGGCGACCGTTACCGCGAGCTCGAGAACCTCGACGTTGAGGCTTCGGAGTCGATAAACTCCTACTCCGACGACGTTGTCCGCGAAAAGATGGAGAAGAATTCCAGAACCCGTCTTAAAGCGGAGAAGAAGGAGCTCAAAAAGCAGATGAAGTACAACGACCGCCAGAACCGCAGGGTGTTCCGCCTTATCTGGTGGGTTTCCGTCGGCTTTATCGGTATGGTTATCGGTATGTTCATTATGGTTGGCGTGAGCGATATGCTCGCTATGAACCGTACCGACAACAAAACGGTGTCTATCAATATTCCCGCGAACCCGACGCTCGATCAGGTTGCCGACGAGCTCAAGGCGAAGGGTGCTATCAACGAGACCAAGTTCTTTAATATGTACGCCACATTTACTCATAACACGGAGTTCTCGCAGGGCAAGTACAAGATTCCCGCCAACCTTGACTACGAGGCGATAATCACCTATCTGCAATCGCTCTCGAACCGCGTAGATACCATCAAGGTCACGATCCCGGAGGGTATGAACGTCCGCGAGATAGCGAAGCTCCTCGTAAAGAAGAAGGTGCTCTCCGATTCTAAGCACTTCCTTGAGCTGTGTAACTCCGATTACTTTGACGAGGATTACAGCTTCCTCGCGAGGGAGAAAAACCAGAAAAAGCGTTACTACAAGCTTGAGGGCTATCTCTTTCCCGATACATACGAGTGCTATGTCAACGAGCGTCCCGAGCAGACAATAACGCGTATGCTCGACGACTACGAGGTCAGAGTTTATACCGAGCAGAACGTCGACGGCTACAGCAAGGCGATCCGTCTGGACAAGCTCGTAAAGAAGTCGAAGTACTCGATGGACCAGATCCTTACGATCGCGTCGATAATTCAGGCTGAGGCTGCTACGACAGACGATATGTACTACATCAGCTCCGTTCTGCACAATCGTCTTGACGCCGACATCAACGAGGGCGTCGGAATGCTCAGTCTCGATTCAACGCAGTATTATCCCTACAGAAGCAAGAAGGATGTCCCTGCCTCAAAGCGCAAAACCTTCAAGAGCAGGTACAGCACCTACAACAAGGTCGGACTTCCTCCCGGACCGATAAACAACCCGGGAATGAAGGCGATTCTCGCGGCTCTCTACCCCAACGATACGGACTATCTCTATTTCTGCCACGACAAGAAGGGCAAGCCTTACTACGCGTCGTCGCTCTGGGAGCACGAGTACAACCTTTCGCTTATAGAGGATTAAGATATTATGCCGCAGATTATTAAACCTGAGCTGCTGTCGCCCGCGGGGGACGCCGAGTGTCTGAGCTCGGCTGTCAGGTTCGGCGCCGACGCTGTTTTCCTTGCGGGAAAGCAGTTCGGTATGCGTACCGCCTCCGCGAACTTCAGCGATGAAGAATTGAAAAAAGCGTGCGATTTCGCGCACGAAAACAACGTAAAAGTACATCTAACCTGCAACACCCTGCCGCGCTGTGACGAGGCGGAAGCGCTCCCGCGCTTCCTTCAGATGGCTCAGTCGGCGGGTGTCGACGCGTTTATAATAGCCGACATCGGTGTGATGAAGCTCGCTGAGAAGTACGCTCCCGATGTCGCTCTGCACGTCTCGACTCAGGCAGGCGTCACCAACCACCTCACGGCAACCGCGCTGTACAATCTCGGCGCGTCGCGTGTGGTGCTTGCGAGGGAGCTGTCGCTCGAAGAAATCGCGACGCTTCGCGCCAAAACCCCGAAGGAGCTCGAGATCGAGACCTTCGTCCACGGCGCGATGTGCGTGTCCTTTTCGGGCAGGTGCCTTATCTCGAGCTATATGACGGGACGCGACGCCAACCGCGGCGACTGCGCTCAGCCGTGCCGCTGGAAGTACCATTTGTATGAGCAGAACCGCGAAGGACAGTATTTCCCCGTTGAGGAAACGGAGCAAGGGACGTTCCTCTATAACTCGCGCGACCTGTGTATGATTGAGCATATCCCCGAGCTCGTAAAGGCGGGAATCTCCAGCTTTAAAATCGAGGGCAGGGCCAAGTCGGGCTATTATACCGCCGTGGTTACGAACGCCTACCGTCACGCCATCGACGAGTTTATGAAGAACCCCGACGGCTTTGTGCTTCCCGACTGGATTCGCGCGGAGTGCGAGAAAATCAGCCACCGCGAGTACAACACGGGCTTCTACTTCGGTTCTGAGCCCGGGCAGGTCACCGATAACGGCGGCTACATTCGCGGCTGGGACGTTGTGGCGTTCTGCGAGCGCGGGGGAGAGGTCTGTGAGATCACCCAGCGAAACAAGTTCCTTGTCGGCGACACGCTCGATGTGCTTCCGCCGAGCGGAATTCCGTTCAATATAAAATGTGAAAAGCTTGTAAACGAACAGGGGCTCGAGGTCGAAAGCGCTCCCCACGCTATGGAGCGGCTGACGATGTACTGTGACCGCGACGTTCCCGAGGGCTCGGTTATAAGAAAGAAAAGGCAATAATTAAGGTAATATATAAAGGAGATAATCAATATGGAATGGACAGGACTTAACGAACTCAGAGAAAAATTTCTCTCGTTTATGGAGAGCAAGGGCTGCCTCAGGCTTCCCTCGTTCCCGCTGATTCCAAAGAACGACAACAGCCTTCTGCTTATCAACAGCGGTATGGCTCCGATGAAAAAGTATTTTACGGGTGAGATCACACCTCCGCGCACTCGTGTGACGACCTGTCAGAAGTGTATCCGTACGCCCGATATCGAGGAGGTCGGAATCACCGACCGTCACGGTACATATTTTGAGATGCTCGGCAACTTCTCGTTCGGCGACTACTTCAAGCGCGAGGCTACCGCGTGGGCGTGGGAGTTTTTCCGCGAAGTGCTTGAGATCCCCGAGGAGAAGCTCTATGTCTCGGTTTATCAGGACGACGACGAGGCTTTTGATATCTGGACCAAGGAGGTCGGTGTTGACCCGTCCCATATGGTTCGCCTCGGCAAGGCGGACAACTTCTGGGAGCACGGCTCAGGTCCCTGCGGTCCCTGCTCCGAGATTTACTACGACCGCGGCGAGGAGCACGGCTGCGGCAAGCCGACCTGCAAGGTTGGCTGCGACTGCGACCGCTATATGGAGGTCTGGAACCTCGTATTCACACAGTTTGACAACGACGGCAACAATAACTACACACCGCTTGAGCACCCCAACATCGACACGGGTATGGGACTTGAGCGTCTCGCCTGCGTTATGCAGGGCGTTGACAACCTTTTCCTTGTTGACACTGTTCAGAATATAATGAAGCACATCAGCAGAATCGTCGGCGTAGAGTACGGACAGAGCGACAAAACCGATATCTCGCTGCGTGTTATCACCGACCATATCCGTTCAACAACATTTATGATCGCCGACGGCGTAATGCCCTCCAACGAGGGCAGAGGCTACGTTCTCCGCCGTCTGCTCCGCCGCGCGGCACGTCACGGACGACTGCTCGGCTATCACGAGCCTTTCCTCTATGAGGTTTGCGATACCGTTATCAAGGAGAACGAGAGCGCTTATCCCGAGCTCCGCGACAAGCAGGATTTCATCAAGAAGCTTATCAAGGTCGAGGAGGAGAATTTCTCCAGAACGATCGACCAGGGACTTGAGCTACTCAACAATATGATCGACTCCGCCGACGGAAGGATCCTTTCGGGCGAGGACGCGTTTAAGCTCAACGACACCTTCGGCTTCCCGATCGACCTCACTCGCGAAATCGCCGAGGAGAGCGGCATCAAGGTCGATATCGACCGTTTCCGCACTCTCCTTTCCGAGCAGAAAAAACGCAGCCGCGACGCGCGCAAGAACGCGGGAGCGGACGCGTGGATTTCCGACTCCACCGACCTTTCCGATATCCCCTCGACCGAATTCACGGGCTATACCGAAAACAAGTGCAGCGGCAAGGTGCTTGCCATCGTTCGTGACGGCGTTCGTGTAGAGATGGCTTCCGAGGGCGAGAGCGCTATTGTCGTTACCGATAAAACTCCGTTCTATGCTGAGTCGGGCGGTCAGATCGGCGACACAGGTAAAATCACCTCCGACAACTGCTCGATTGCTGTTGACAACACCACCAAGGACGCGAACGGAATCTTCCTGCACGCCGTAACGGTCGAGAGCGGAGCAATCACCGTGGGCGACAGTGTAAACCTCGCTATCGACGTTGAACGCCGCGAGGCGATCCGACGCAACCATACCGCCGCTCACCTGCTTCAGGCGGCTCTCAGACAGGTTCTCGGCACTCACGTTGAACAGGCGGGACAGCTTGTAACTGACGAATCCGTCCGTTTTGACTTCACTCATTTTGAGGCTATGAACGCAAAGCAGCTTATCGACGTTGAGCTGCTCGTCAATAAAATGATTTTCAGCAGTATCCCCGTTACGACCGAGGAAATGCCGATCGAGGAAGCTAAGAAGAAGGGCGCTATGGCTCTCTTCGGCGAAAAATACGGCGACGTTGTACGGGTCGTTTCGGCGGGCGACTTCTCGGTTGAGCTCTGCGGCGGTACTCATACTGATAACACCTCCAAGTTAGGACTGTTCAAAATCCGTCAGGAGGGCTCCGTTGCCGCAGGCGTAAGACGTATCGAGGCGCTCACGGGCTACGGCATATACAATTACATTCAGAAGATGATCGCGGTTATCGGCGACGCTGCCATTTCCTTTAAGCTCAACGACCCGCGCAAGCTCGCTCAGGCTGCCGCGAAAATTGCCGAAGAACTCAGGGAGAAGGACAGAGAGATCGCTCAACTCAAGACAAAGCTCGCTCTCGCCAATGTTGACGGAATCCTCGCGAACGCTGTTGACGTTGACGGCGTAAGCGTCATTACCTCGACTCTCAACGATATTCAGGGCGACCAGCTCAAGGACATCTGCTCGATCTGCACCGACCGTAAACCGAACTCCGTTGTCGTTGTCTGCGGACTTAACGGCGGCAAGGGCACATTCGCCTGCGCCGTAGGCAAGGAGGCTCTCGGAAAGAAACTCAACGCGGGTAAAATCGTCAAGGCTGTCGCTCAGCTCACCGGCGGAAACGGCGGTGGCAAGCCCGATATGGCTATGGCGGGCGCGAAGGACGTTTCAAAAATTTCCGACGCTCTGGCTGAGGTCAGCGGCATCGTAAAGGGAATGTTTTAATTATGAAGAAATTAATCTGCGCCGCTTTAGCGCTTATAATGGTTTGCTCATCGTTTACGGCGTTTGCCGAGGAGTCCGACGGCTCCCCGCAGCCCGCAAGCGAGCCCGTCGCCGCAGAGCCGACGGAAACCGAGCCTGCGGAGACAGAGCCGACGGAGACCGAGCCCACAGAGCCCGAAAAACCGATTGTAAGGAAAAAGCAGACGATTTCCGTTAAAAAATCCTTTAAGAAGAAGTTCGGCGCGAAGTCCTTTTCTCTGAAGGCGAAGGCTAAGACCAAGCTCACGTACAAGTCGGGCAACAAGAAGGTCGTGACCGTTTCCAAGAAGGGAAAGGTTACTGTAAAGGGCTGCGGCAAGGCGACAATTACGATCAGGGCGAAAAAGACGAAGTACTATAAGTCCTCTAAGAAAAAGGTTACCATAACCGTTAAGCCGGGTAAAATCAGGTTTACTGGGCAGAAAATCTACAATTCGGGCTATCTTCACAAGCTCGATCTGTACTTCGCTCCCCAGAAAAACTGCGGCGGCTACGAGGCGAAGCTTTCCTTCGAAAGCAGCTTCAGAAACTGGCTTTTCTTTACCGCGAAGGGCTCCAGCAAGGGTATGACCTTCAACGTGGGACGCAACAGAACGTACTATATCGCCGTCCGCGCGTATAAGAAAATCGACGGTAAAAGAGCCTACGGCAAGTGGGCTGTTACCTCGGTGAGGACGTAATTCCAATAAGCATTGTCGGGAAGACAGACTGCCGAAGCGGCGGTTTTGTCTTCCCGTTTTTGCTGCTGATAAGCGGTTTTATCGGGCTTTATCCATAGTGTAGTGGAGCTGTTTTGTCTATTTTGCACAAATTCGCCCCTTCGATTTTGGTTAGTAATAAAGGGTTATTTTTCTTTTTTGCTATTGTGCAGGTTCTACAAAAATGTTATAATTTTATAGTCAATTGCAAAAAATATCACCGAAAGGGTTGAGTAATTTTGAAACAGTATAAAGCAAACAACATCCTCAATATCGCGCTGGCAGGTCACGCAGGCTGCGGCAAGACCTCTGTTGCGGAGTCAATGCTCTGGCTTGCGAAGGCTTCCGACCGCCTCGGTTCCGTTGCCGACGGCAACACGGTTCTCGACTATGATTCCGAGGAAATCAAGCGCCACGTATCGCTGATGACAGCGGTTGCGCCTATTGAGTGGAAAAATACAAAGATTAACCTCATCGACACCCCGGGTCTCTTCGATTTTGAGGGCGGCGTTGCCGAGGGTATGCGCGCGGCTGATTCCGCGCTGATTGTTGTATCGGGCAAGGACGGCGTAGGCGTCGGCACAGAGAAGGCTGTAAAGTCCGCCAAGAAGCGCGACATCGCCAAGATTTTCTTTGTAAACGGCGTGTGCGACGAGAACGCCCGTTTCTACCGCGTATTCGAGGATCTCAAGGCTACCTTCGGTCCTTCCGTATGCCCCGTTGTTGTTCCCTATATCGAGAACGGCAAGGCTGAAATTTACGTAAACCTCTTTGAGTACCGCGCTTACAAGTATGTAAAGGGTGTTGCTACTCCCTGCGATATGCCCGACCTCGGCGACAGACTTGAAGGTCTGCGCGAGGCTATCAAGGAGGCTGTTGCCGAGACAAGCGAGGAGCTGCTCGACAAGTTCCTCGAGGGCGAGGAGTTCAC
>JAHLBL010000479.1 GCA_020625635.1 bacterium | reverse complement strand
GTCGGGAGTGTTCCGCTGTGATATCCTTCAATCAGGACATAGCGGTACCCGTCTGCTGACGGAAATCTCATTCCGGGGTGAACGGACAGCCACAACACGGGCGATTTTTTACCTAAAGCAAACCTTCCCACACCTTCGGATCCATAATCACCGATAGTCCTTATGAACTTCCCGTCCTTGAAATATCCGAACTCGCCGCAAACCGAGCTGACGCTGTCGCTGTAGCACGGGTGCTTCAGCAGAGAATCGGCGGGAAAAATCCTCGGCAGCTCACCCGTGTTGCGGTAGCTGACGAACACGCCGCCTACTTTCTGCTTTAAAAACTCCACAGCGTATTTAAAATTATCCTTGCCGTTCGAGCGCGGATCGGTAAGCACGTAATTCGCGCTGACGAGCACAACGGGGATATCGCAGTTTCCGTA
>JAHLBL010000478.1 GCA_020625635.1 bacterium | reverse complement strand
CAGAAAAACTCACGCTGCATCAGATACTCGGGTATTTTACCCATTTTACGCAAAATCAAGTTTTTGACAACCTTCGGAGCAAAAGTGAAACACAGCTTAGGATGATGTTTCATACACCAGATAAAAAAACCTATTGAACAATCAGTGGGAAAAATAGTTCCGTCAAAATCATATACGTTCATTTTATTTCCT
This sequence comes from bacterium, assembly GCA_020625635.1. Classification (GTDB taxonomy): domain Bacteria; phylum Bacillota; class Clostridia; order Oscillospirales; family Acutalibacteraceae; genus Ruminococcoides. Next base: position 232 of record JAHLBL010000478.1, on the reverse strand, counting down.
CTTACAAATCTTTTTATGCGCGGTAAAAGCGAATCATATTTCGATTATAACCTGTAGTCACGAGATATGCTTTTTCACTGTGCGCTTCCATTAAACCGCTAAGTGTAAATCCGCTCAAGCCCTTTATCTGATTATCAGGGTCAGTCAGGTCAAATAGTTTTCCCGAATCACGTTCTATAATAAGAACATTATCGGCTTCACAGAAAAGAGAAAGCTCTATTAATAACGGCTT
>JAHLBL010000477.1 GCA_020625635.1 bacterium | reverse complement strand
GCAAGGAAGGCAAACAGCGGATCGGCTGTCTCGCCGTTTACGTCAATCTTCTTGAACTGCGGAAATTCCGTCCCGAATTTAAGCGTACAGAACTGATGGATCTCGTCGGCGTCGCCCGGTGTCTGATTGGCGAACTGGTTGCAGGGGAAATCGAGGATCTCAAATCCCTTGTCCCGCAAGTCGCGGTACATTGCCTCGAGCGGTTCATAATGAGGTGTGAAACCGCAGCCGGTTGCTGTGTTGACGATCAAAAGCACCTTGCCGCTGTAGTCGGATAGGCTGACGTCGCTGCCTTTTCGGTCTTGGACTGTAAAATCATAAACTGTTGTCATGTTGTTTTGCTCCTTTCAAATCATTTTTCATTTATTATCATAGGTCTGTCACATCGGCGTCCGGCACGATGATGACAGTATAATCGGGATATAA
>JAHLBL010000476.1 GCA_020625635.1 bacterium | reverse complement strand
TCTGTAAGGCTGCAGGCTTCGATCCTTATGAAATTGCTAAGGGAATTCAGCCTATCTGCTTTGAAAACGTATGCTGGGCATACTGCGTAGGCGCTGCTATCGCTCTTAAGGCAGGCGCTAAGAACGCTGAGGAAGCTGCTAAGTACATCGGAATCGGTCTGCAGAGCTTCTGCATCGACGGTTCTGTTGCCGAAAACCGTAAGGTTGGTCTCGGACACGGCAACCTTGCTGCTATGCTTCTTTCTAACGAGACAAAGTGCTTTGCTTTCCTCGCAGGCCACGAGTCATTCGCTGCCGCTGAGGGCGCAATCGGTATCGTTCGTAACGCTAACAAGGTTCGTGAGCAACCCCTGAGAGTTATCCTTAACGGTCTCGGCAAGGACGCTGCTCAGATTATCTCAAGAATCAACGGCTTTACCTATGTTC
>JAHLBL010000475.1 GCA_020625635.1 bacterium | reverse complement strand
GCGGACAATATCAATCATAATAGTGTGAACTTTCACACTATTCTCCTCCTTTTTGCGGGCAAAAAAAACACAGCCCGCGCAAAATCATAATAGATTTGCAGCCGGACTGTCATTATGACAACATATTAGACTCCTGAGCTTTCCGTCCCTGCGTTTCCACAGGTTTGGCAATAAATTGGATGTTGAGATTGTATCACCCGTAATATGGATTTGTCAATAGTTTTTTTGTTAAAAAACTGTAACTAAACGTGCCATTTTGGAACATCCCATTGAAAAAAAGATAAAAACCAGTAGAATATAGATATATATTCACATTTCGCTATGTATAACCCTCTTTTTCAGGAGAATATTTATGCTGAACTATTATACAATCATTACACTTATCACGATAGCGGCACTGATCGTTCTCTGTGTGCTGGTGCATGA
>JAHLBL010000474.1 GCA_020625635.1 bacterium | reverse complement strand
TGGTGGTCTTTGATTACCACATAATCGAGCTCTCCCCTGTTATATTTTTTCTTGTGCGAAAGGTAGCTTTGAGTATAAGTCTTTTGCTGAACAAGGTCGCCGCAGTATTTTTCATTTTTGAGGAGTCTGAGAATTACAGTATGCGACCATTCTTTCATACGGCTCGCGGTTTTGATCCCCGCCTCCTTGAGCTCGTTTGCAATGACGTGACAACCTTTACCCTCGTTGAGATATTTATAAAATATCATCCGCACAATCTCTGCGCCTTCCTCGTTGATAATAAGCTTGCCGTCGCGGACATCATAGCCGAGCATATCTCGTCCGAATACCACGCCCTGTTCCATTCGTCTGCGTTGTCCCCAGCGTACACGCTCGGAAGTCTTTCGGCTTTCCTCCTGAGCTAGTGAAGCCATCATAGCAAGGCGGA
>JAHLBL010000473.1 GCA_020625635.1 bacterium | reverse complement strand
TCCAATTCGAGACATTTTCGCACCTCCTATTACCAGATATAAGCGAGGATTTCGCCGCCGACATGCTCAGCTCTTGCCTTGCGGTCAGTCATAACACCCTTGGATGTTGAAATGATAGCAACGCCGAGACCCTTCATGACCTTGGGCATCTCCTCTACGTTTGTATAAATACGCAGGCCGGGCTTGGACACACGGCGGAGACCCTGGATAACAGGAGTCTTGCCCTCGCCGTACTTGAGTGTAACCTTGATTACGCCCTGCTTGCCGTCCTCGATAACCGAGAAGCTCTTGATATAACCCTCGTCAACCAGAATCTGGCAGATGTCCTTCTTAAGGTTAGAAGCGGGGATATCAACAGTATCGTGCTTTGCTGAGTTAGCGTTACGGATTCTTGTAAGTAAATCAGCTATTGTATCTGTAATCTGCAT
>JAHLBL010000472.1 GCA_020625635.1 bacterium | reverse complement strand
TTATCCCCGACGGCGTAAAGAAAGTCGGAAAACAGGCTGCGGCAAATTGTCCCTCGCTCAAGAGCATATCTCTTCCGAGATCCCTGAAGTCAATAGGGGAGTACTCATTCGGCTTTAGGATCATTTACCCCGATATTGACGACGACGAAGGCGAGATCCAATATATCCCGCGCAAAGGCTTTGTGATTAAGGGATATAAAGATACCGCGGCTCAAAAGTACGCGAAGAAATTCGAGCTTAAGTTTAAGGCGATATTATAAAATACCGCGCAAAAACAGTCCCGAATCTGTACAAAGCCTTGTTTTTCGTGTATAATTTAGAATGATAAATCGGAATTGTGCGCCCAGACGAAGGGCGGATAGTCTAGCAGGTGAGAAGCCTGCACGGAAAGGTTTAGCCAACCACCGTTAGCGAGTCTTGTGCTGTAA
>JAHLBL010000471.1 GCA_020625635.1 bacterium | reverse complement strand
TCATATGATACGGTGCGCTGCGGCGACAGCTACGGCACGGTATATGAAACTCTGAACGCAGCTACGCTGACAGAGCGTATCCGCGAAAATCCCGATAAGCTCGAGGATTACGCAAGACAATCCGCCGCTCTTCTGAAACAGCTTCATACAACAGAGATTCCCGAGGGGCAACTTCCGGACGCGACGCGTAAATTATATGATACTCTCGATACGGTATCGGAGGATTTTACTCCGGAAGAAATGGAAAAGCTGCGCGCTTTATACGATTCGATCCCCCGACAGAGCTTTTTTATCCATAATGATTATCACGTCAAGAATATTATGGAAGCAAACGGCGAGCTGATGCTTATCGACCTCGGCGACGCAGGCGCGGGCAATCCGCTGATAGACCTGATCCATTGCTGTATGTGTTACCGTTTTATGGGAGTCGG
>JAHLBL010000470.1 GCA_020625635.1 bacterium | reverse complement strand
TCCACAGGCGGCGGCGCTTCTCTCGAATATCTCGAGGGTAAGGTTCTCCCCGGTATCGATGTAATCGCTGATAAATAATCTGATTCAAAAGCGTGTAAAACATTACCCGTTTAAAAAGGGCTCATAATTGCAGAAAGGACAATAACTATGAATAAAGCTAAGAGAAAAGCAGTTATCGCAGGTAACTGGAAAATGAACAAGACTCCCTCCGAGGCAAAGGCTCTTCTCGCTGAGATCATCCCCGTTGCCAAGGACGCGGGCTGCGAAGTAATCGCGTGCGTACCTTATGTTGACCTCGCCGCCGCCGTTGAGGCTGTCGCGGGCACAAACGTAAAAATAGGCGCGGAGAATGTTCACTGGGCTGAGAGCGGCGCTTTCACAGGTGAGATCTCCACAGGTATGCTCAAGGAAATCGGCGTTGAGTACGTTGTT
>JAHLBL010000047.1 GCA_020625635.1 bacterium | reverse complement strand
CTCCGTTGCCCCATGTCCATGCGTTCCACTTAGCGTTATCGGTGTTGGTTGCTGTGAAATCGAGGTAAACTGCTCCGTCGGGAGCGTCGGTCTCAGTTTCCGTTACTGTTTCAGTAGCTGTGACTGTCTCGGTCTCACCCTGCTCCTTTGTTACGGAAAGCTTCTTTGTTGATGTATTAAAGGTAAATGTATATTTTCCGCCCGTAGCTTTGAGCGTGCAGTTGCCTGCTGTTGTGGACATATCCCAACCGGACGCCGTGTCATTAATTGTACCTTCGTTTCCGTACCAGTTGTTGCTGCTGTCCTTAATTTTAAATTCATAACTGTCTGCGGCAAGAGTAGTTGTCCAGCTTACATTAGCGCCGTTCGCGGTCATAGCTGTGGAGTTGTTCCAGCCGTTGAAGCCGCCTACTACATAGTAGCTGCGCTCGGAAGCGGACGCGCCGTCAAATACGGAAGCAACGGACTTAGCGGGAATCGAGCCGCTGAGAGTTCCGTTCGAAACGGTGAAGGTGCTTCCGCAAGCAGTTGTATAGCTGCCGTTGGGCAGGCTTGTTCCGACACTTACGGACTTGGCGCTTTCGCTTGTGTTGATAAGGCAAACGCCTGTGCTTCCGCGACTTACCGCAAAGAGAGTTGTGTCGCCGTTTACGTTGTAAACGTTTACGCCCTGACCCTTTGCAGCGTTGTGGAACTTGTTTACTTCCGCGATCTCGGGATCGAAGTAGAAGCCGTCGCCGCCCAAGGTGGTATCGTCGCTGCCCTTCCAGTTGGAGGTTGTCGCTCCGTAGGGACGGGCAAGGAAAAGGGTGTTGAGGTTCTGAGCGGTAATTGCTGCCCACGCAAGCTTAACCTGCTCTTCGGGCATTTTGTAGGTCTGTGCATCGCCCCTGTAAGTGTCGTGAGACTCTACCCAGCATACGAGGTTGTTGCCGCCGAGGCCTGCCTGATAATCGCTCAGACCGTCGTTGACATTAAGAACGTTGTTGGTAATATTTCTCCTTACGGTGTCGCTGTAGGCTGAACCCGTAACGTTCATATACTTGGAGTAGTTGTAAAGAGGGCAGTTCTGTCCCGCTAAAACTTCACCATATGAAAACTTATCGCCAAGATTGTTGAGAACATTCGGCCAGTAGTTAGAAGTCGGACAGCCGCTTATCTCTTCGCCTTCCGGGAGCTCGATGTGCTTAGCCGCGTCAAAGCGGAAGCCGTCGGCGCCGTCGACAAGCATCTGCTCAAGCATGGCTCTCGCCTTGGTCTGAATAGTAGTGTTACTTGTGTTAAGGTCGGGCATATTGGTAATGTCTCTCTGGGTCTGCTGCTTGCGGTCATCCCAGTTGTCAATATTGCCATTGCCGTGGTAGTCCGTTAAATCACTGTCAACCATATACGTCTGGTTGGTTGTGTGGTTGAGGACGACATCAACGATAACCTTGAGTCCGAGGTCGTGAGCATCACCGCAGAAAGACTTAAATTCTGCCTCGGTACAAATCTTGTTACCGATGGTGTAGTTGATCGGCTGATAGAACTGATACCAGTTGTCGACAGTATTGCCGTAGCCTACAAGCGCGTTGATCGGCGATGTCTGCACCGCGGTGTAACCCGCGTCGGCAATATCCTGAAGTTTTGCTTTGATGGTACTGATAGGCCAGTTCCAGCAATGAAGAATGACTTCATCGGAACTGTACTTTGTGTTCGGTGTTACTGCCGCTGAAGCTGATGCTGCGGGAATACCCACATAGCAGCTGAGCATCAAGGCAAAACACAGTACCAACGAAAGCAGTTTTTTAGTGTGTTTCATAATGATCCTCCTGTTCTGAATATTGTGCCCGTAAACATATCCATGCCGATTATAACATTTCCATCTGGCAAAATCAATAAATATTTTGAAAATAGTTGATTATTATTTGTTAATTATTCGTTAATCGTACACATACTTTTACCCGACAGTTGACAAAAAGGCAAAAAAACAGGCTCATTTCTGAGCCTGTTACATTTATTAATTCTGATCTTATAAAGCACTCGCCTGCTGGGTCTCAGCCGCTTCGTCTTTCGTAGCCGCGTCGCTTTTCGGTTCGGTGGTAATCGGTTCAGTTTTCGGCTGTTCCGATTCAGAACCTATGCATCCCGAGAAGATAAGCTTTTTCACTCCGTCCGAATCCGCAGTACGGTTGACCGTTACAAAATAATACTCATCGGCAGCACTTTTTTCAAATAACTCGGGGAACTCGTCATTCTTTACCTCATACTTACTCAAACCGTTGTCCGCGAGAAAAACATTGAAATCATCAACGGAAACTGCGTCCTCTCCGTCGACATAAAACTCGACCTTGTTTTTAGCCTTATCCAGCTTCATCCTGAAGGTCTCTTCGTCGCACGTAAACTCAGCCGTTTTTTCGTAATCATCCTCCACAAGCCTGACGTCAATCGGAGAATCCCCATCCTCGGAATAAAAGCTCCCGAAGCAAATGGTATTATACTTTGTATCTACGAAATCTCCGAGCTTCTTAGTCTGTTTATCCGAAACACCGTCAAAGTGCTGTTCATCATCGCTGTTGTAGTAGTAATACTCATACAGAAGCTTCACGGGAGACAAGCCGAGGTCATCGGCGCCGCCGTTCTTAGCAAGCTTAACGGTCATAAGGTCGCAATAATCATCACCGTTGAAATCAGCAACAGCATAGTCAAGAAGAAAGTCCTCCTTATCGTCCATACTCAGACAGAACTCATTTTTTATAAGCTCATAACGAAGCGCGATCTCGCCCTGAGCGGCATAAGCGGGAGCGATATTCTCAGAAAAAAAGACGTTCGCTGCCTCGCGGCTTTCCTGAATGGCGACATTGTTTTTGCTTCTGAGCATATTAAGCACCAGAAAAGCTCCGCCGACAACAAGAACCGCGCCGAGAACAGCCGACACGATAATAATCGGCAGCCTGCTTTTTTTCTTCTCAGGCTCATCGTACTTACGCGGAGGTTTCCTGGTTTCAACCTTCTGCGGTTCGTAAGGAGCGGGAGCGCTGAGTGCCTCGGTTTTCCCCGCTCTTGCCTGACGGTTAAGCTGCTGAGCCCTTATCTTATCTTTGTCGCAGTTGGGACAAAGTCTTGAATTCTGAGGCAAAGTCTCTCCGCAAATCGGACAATATCTCTGCATAATCTTTTCTCCCTTCGGAAGGAAATACAAATTTATTTTATCACACAGGATTGCTTTAGTCAATCACGGCAGTATTTTATTCCGCTTTTTCCTTGTTACGCTCATCGTTTTTTCTGTCATTGCGCAGAACAAGTATCACAATACATACAGCCGCAATAACAACTACAATCAGCAGCGCGCTGTTAAACACAGTTTCATCATTTCCCGAGGAAGAGGTTTTTATCTCTATTTCCTTCTTATTGCCTTTTGAAATAAAACTATCTCCGTCCACGGGTTCAGGGAGCTCAGTCTTGCCGACACTTTTATCCGTTTTGCTTTTTGCGCCGTAGCCTCCGACAGCGCCGCGGCTTTTTCTCTGTGACGAAGAAGATGTCCCGCTGCCGACAGCACTGACTTTGCAGACAGCTTTATTCTTCACTTCGATCGGCTTGGTCTTTTGATCAACGCAGTCGCCCGCCTTTATTTCAACCGCGGTGTCACTGCTGCCCACGAGCTTATAAGTCACCCTGAACAAAACGGGCGTTTTTTCCGTGCGAACTCCGCCGCCGCGCAGGAACACAACCGTAGTTCTGCCCTTTTCGTGCTTTGCGCGGACAAGCGCGGAGTCGATGTCGGAAGTAACCCGACGGTATTCTACGGCGTCGGGATCAAACTTCAGCTCAAACGTCCCCGACGCGATTTCACCGTCTCCGCTGACGGCAACCTTCACCTCGAAAAGCCTGCCGCTCCTGACCGACACATTCTCCGTAACAACCGTTCCTTCGACCGCGTCAACGGCGAAAGAGCTTATTAATATTATAATGAAAGCAAAAAGCACAGCCGCTTTTCTCATATCTTCAGGGAAACATAATCACGCGCCGTATCTTAATCCGCCGCAGACGCGTAATGTGAGAAATCTATACATTAAAAATATCACAGCAATATACAGTTTGTCAATCGTTATTATAGGCTTTCGGAACGATATCGACACAAACGATCTCGCGCGGGTTGTTGATTCTCGGAAGTGCCACTGTGTTTGAGAGCCCAGCCGACACAACGAGCTTTTCACAGAACAAGCCTCTGTCGTATTTGGGCGGAATACCCTCGCCCGAGGAAAGCAGTCCTTTCCCAAAAAAGCGCACCTGTCCGCCGTGGTTGTGTCCCGAGAGCACCAGATCGGCTTTATCGCCGAGGGAGAACCTGTCGAAATATGAGGGGTGATGGCTGAGCAAAATCTTCAGCCCTTTTTCGGCGGCAAATCCGCTGAGCCACTTTTCATTATAAAAGGTAGACAGTCCGCCGATAAGCACACGCTGTCCACGGATAGTAATAACCGTATCGTCGTTGTCAAGAACCGTGATGCCGAGCCTGCGGAAAAGCGCCTCATCCTCGGGCAGAAACTTCTGCTCGTGGTTGCCGACGCTCATAACAACAGGAGCGATCCGCGAAATGTCCGTAAGGAAATCGTAGGTCTTTTTTACGGAAGGTCGGTTGTGTATTCCGAAAACCTTATTTGCGGCGAAGTTTATCCAGTAGGCGATCTCAAGCAGCACGCGCTTAGGCAGGCTGTAGGTCTTATGCTCGTACTCACTGCGGAGCTCGGTGTCATAGCGCTCGAGAGTATCGCCCGCGACAGCGATAATATCAGCCGCGAGCGTTTTTATTATGTCAGCCGCGCCCTTGGGCACACGCTCGTGTATATCGCTCAACAGCACGACACGAAGCGGCGCGACAGGCTTTGGGACAGCTACCTTGTAATGCACAACACGCAGTTTTCTGCTCATCACGACAACTCCCGTAAATATATATTATAATTGTATCTTCATTAATCAAATATGTCAACCGCAGAGCACGAAGAACAAAAAGAAAGGTCGGGCAGAAAGACTGCAATTAATCAGCCTGTCTGTCCGACCTGAGTCGTCAGTTTATTTTACATTTACTTTAAGTCTGAGTATTACGCCGTTGACCTTGATTCTGAGGGTTGTCGCGCCCTTCTTTAAACCTTTAATCTTAATCTTATCGACAGATTTTTTGGAGATCACTCTCGCCTTTGAGGTGTTGTAATACTTGTTGTTAACTGAATCCGCCTTGCCCGTTATCTTTACGGTAACGGTCTTGCCTGTTTTAACCGAAACAGCCGAAACGCTCTTTCCGTCCTTGGTAAGCTCAGGGTTTGTGGTGACGTTAACGGTACAGCTTATCTGCTTTCCGCCCTTAATCTTGCGCGAGAGCACCGCCGTGCCCTTTTTAAGTCCTACAACCTCCACAAATTCGCCGTTCTTTACAACCTTAGCGACCTTGGAATTTGTGTTCTTGATTTTACCCTTTGCAAAATCAGCGGTAAGAAGGAAGTTATAAGCAGTTTCTCCCGCTTTAACGGTATAGGTGTTGAGGCTGAGCTTTGCGAAGTCTCCCGAAGCGAGAGCGCGGGAAATCTTTTTGAGAGTTGTCTTTGAAATAAGACCGTTCTCGTAAGCGGCGCAAACCTCATACTCGGCGTTCTTCTTTACGCTGTAAATGAATACGTCTTTTTCACTGCCGTCGGTGGAATAAATGTACTTATCTACACACTTTCTGAGCAGGAGCGGGTTAAAGGCATTGAGATTATAGTGAACAAGATAGTAGTTGGCGCTGAGCTTCTCGAATAAATCGACCTCAACCTCCATATTGAACTTTTCGGCAAGATGCGCCTTGAACTTCTCAAGCGGAGTAAGCTCCTTTTCGGGCTGTGTGGTTTCGGGAGCAGTCTCTGTCTCGACAGGTGTCGAAGTGTAAACCATCTCCTCGGAAGTCTCCTCGGAATCTGTAGGTCTGCTGCTTTCGGGCTCGGAAGGAACCGTCAGAGGGTGATGCTCGCCGCAGAAGCAGGTTTCATTCTCGTTGTCGGAATAATGATGCTCTCCCTGATAATAAGGATATTCACAGCAATGGCTTGTGTCGCCCTGAATATCGCTGTGGTCATCGTATGACTCTGTGGGCAGTGATTCGGACGGATCAATAACGCAGTGACCTGTTTCATCCGGGTTTTCGTCCATCCACGCGGGACGTGTTGTGACGCTCTCGGTAGGCTCGGTCACACAGCTCTCTGTGGGATCTGTATTCTGCTGTGTATCCCAATCAGTACAATGGTTTGTGCTGCCCTGAACGGGAGCCGCCTGAGCGCTCTCGCTCGGGTCTGAAGGACCGTAAGCATACTGCCAGTCCACACAGTGATTTGTACCGCCCTCGGTGTAGGGCTGTGAATCATCGATACAGCAGTGACCTGTGTCGAAGGGATTGTCCTGCCAATCAGTCTCCTGAGGCGTCTGTAACGCTTCAACGGTCTGACATGTTTTTGTGTCGTCTGAATAGTTCGCCGCGGACGCGCTTACTGCGAAAAGTGATGACAGCGCCATAACGCAGGCGAGGAAAAGTGCGATTTTTTTCTTCATAATTTTTCTCCCTTAAAAAATCGGTTGTTTTTCGTTCTTACACTTACTATAACTATCGGGGAATATGTTTTGTGACATAAAAAATTAAAAAATTTTTTAAAAAAGTTTTTGAACGGAAAAGTCAGGCAAACAGAAAGCTGCCGTTTCTCACGGCAGCCCTGTATTTAAAAGAGTTGTTACATCTTCTCTATAGCCTCGATAAGCGGTCCGAGCACCTGCTTCTTACGGCTGACAACTCCCTCGAGCACAGCGCTCGAGTCCTCAGCCTTACAGCCGAACGCGGTCTGGACCACGCTCTCTGTGTTAACGCCGACGAACAGCAGCTCGGTCGATTCCTTTATTATATTGGTAAGCATCATAAACAGCATATCCATACCCGAGTTCGGGAGCAGCTTTTCCATATAAGGAAGCATTTTCTTCTTTACCTTGCCGAGCTCCGTGCCGCTGACGCTCGTTACCTGGGAGACAGTGAGCGCGCAGTTATCAGCCTTGAACTGCTTGCAGTCGATATGGAAAATCTCGTCGGGAGTTTTCTTGGAGAGCTGAGAGCCCGCGTTGAACATAGCCGTCGCGTACTCCTCGATATTGATTCCCGCGACTGTCGCCAGATGGCGCGCGATACTCTCGTCGGCAGGAGTACAGGTCGGCGAACGGAACATCAGCGTATCCGAGATAATCGCCGAGCAGAGCAGTCCCGCGATCTTCGGCTCAATCGAGATATTATTCTCGCGGTACATCATCGAGATTATCGTAGCCGTACAGCCGAGAGGCTGATTGCGGAAGTAAATCGGGTTCATTGTTTCTACAGAATCGATGCGGTGGTGGTCGATGACCTCGACAACCTCGGCAAAGCGGATTCCGTCGACAGCCTGTCCCTTTTCGTTGTGGTCAACGAGAACGACCTTCTGCTTCTCGATGTTGAGCAGGTTGCGCTGTGAAATCATTCCGACATACGAGCCGTCGCTGTCGAGCACAGGGAAATAGCGCACGCGGAGCTTGGAGACCGTTTTCCTGACCTCGGCGACAGAGTCCTCGAGATTAAAGGTGATGAAGTTGCTTTTCTTCATTATATGACCTACGGGGACAGCCTGGTTGATAAGCTTGGCGCAGGTGTATGTATCGAGCGGGGACACTATGACGGTACAGCCCGCCTCCTGAGCTATCTTTGTTATTGTTTTTGAGACCTTGGAGCCGAGACCGATAACGATACAGCCCGCGTTCATTTCAATCGCGCAGAGCTGGGACTCGTAGCGGTTGCCGAGCAGAACCATATCGTGCTCGTCGATATAATCCTCCATCACATCGGGATTAGCCGCCGCGACGACGACCTTTCCTTTGGTGAAGCAAGCCTCGGGGTCGCCGACAACCACCGCGCCCTGAAGCGTGTCGGCAATATTTTTATAAGGCGTTTTTGCCTTTGAGAGCGCGTGAGCGTCCTGATCCTCCATATAGAAGCGCGCCTGATCGCCCAGCGTAAGAATTCCTTTGATTTTATTGCGCTTGGTAAGGATAGGGACGGTCTGGATTTTCTCGTCCCTCATATGCTCCCACGCGCGTTTAAGTGAAATGCCCGCCTCGATTCCGTCTGTACGGCGGAACTGAACGTCGGCGATTTTCGGCTCGAGCGTCTCTACAAAGCGCGGCGCTTCAACTCCGTTGTGTTCAAGCACAAAGGCGGTTTCGCTGTTTATCTCGCCCGCGCGGCAGGGGACGTATTCCTCTCCCGTAAGCCTGCGCTTTAAATCGGCGTAGCAAATCGCGGAACAAATCGAGTCGGTATCGGGGTTTTTGTGACCTATGACAACAGTAGCTTTCATAACGGCTCTCCTTGGAAAAAACGTAGGTGATTAAATAGCGTACTCAATTTTAATAATACTATACCGCGGCACAATTGTCCACATCTTTTTTAAGAAAAGAAAGCCTTCCCGATTAAAGGAAGGCTCTGAAAAAACTATGCTTAAAACTTGAGATCATACCAGATAAGGAACGCGTATACGGCATAAATGCGGCTCCAGAAAAACTCCTCACCGTCGAGGTAACGTGTCCACCAGTCGCGCAGCTCGTCCTGATTAAAGAACTTTTTCGACGTCTCGCCGAAGAGCTTGTCCGAAAGAGGCTTATTGAACCGCTCGTCCCTGAGCCACTTGCGCACGGGAACGGGGAATCCGACCTTCTTGCGGAAAGCGACCTCGTCGGGAAGCTTGCTGCTCGCCGCCTTGCGGAACACGTACTTGTTCTGCTCGTTCATAAACTTGTACTCGGCGGGGATCCTGCTCGCCGCGTTGAACAGTCTGAGGTCTGAGAACGGAGTGTGAAGCTCTACTCCGCATGCTGTGCTGGTGCGGTCGGTATTGAGGTAGATATCGCCCTCGAGCCACAGTGAAATATCGATCGTGAGCTTCTTCGCGAGCTCATCCTTGCCCTGAACCTCGCTCCAGAGCTCAGCCACAGGGTCAACCGCCTTGACGTCTGAATCGTAGTCGAGCATAAGCGTCTTTACAACATCCTCGCTCATAATATGCGAGCAGGTGAGGTACGTCCAGTCGTCGGGAAGCTCGCGCCTGTGGGCGTTGTAGCCGCCGAAGAATTCGTCGATACCCTCGCCCGAATAAACGACCTCGGCGTGCTCGCGCACAGCCTTGCAGCCGATTGAGAAAGCAACGGCGGAGGCGTCGCCGAGAGGCTGTCCCATTTTATCGATAACGGTCGGAATACGTTCGAAATACTCCTCGGGCTCAATGATCTTGACGCGGAAGCCCTTGCCGAGAACCTCCGCGGTATGACGCGCCAGCGAGGACTCGTCAAAGCCCTCCTCCCCGTAGCCGACGGTGTTGGCGTACTGAGCGTCGCTCGCGGCAAGCAGGTAAGAGGAGTCAACTCCGCCGGAGAGGAACGATTCCTTGTAGGGCAGCTTATCGTCGCCCTTCTCCTCGGACAGGATCTCATCTATAACAGTCTCAAGCTCGGAAGCGAATTCGTCGACCGACTTGGAGTAGTCGGGATTGAACTCGGGCTTGAAGTAGCGGTGAGTTGTGACGTTCTTGCCGTCGAACTCAACATAATGACCGGGCATCAGCTTGTAAACACCCTCGTAGAACGTCTCCTCGCCAATCGGATAGCCGTAAAAAAGGTAATGCTGGAGCATACGCTTATTAAGACGCTTTTCGAGCCGCGCGTCCGCGACAATCTCGTTTATATCGCCCGAACAGAGCAGCTCACCGTCAACAAGCGCGTAAAACATCTGCTTCTGACCGACCTGATCGCGGATCACATAGAGCTTTTCGCCGTCCTGAATCGCAATCGCGAACATACCGTAGATATGCGACATCATCCCGAGTCCCCACTCGGCGTAAGCCTTTTTAAGGATCTCAGTCTCTCTCTCCTCGCGGCTGAGGTCGTCGGCTATGCCGAGCTGTCCGCAGAGGGCTTTATAGTTGCGGATATATCCGCTGAAATATTTAATCTGAACACTGTCCACACATATCACTCCTATTATAAGGTATATGCAAATTATATCATTTTATCGGAATGTAGTCAACAGAGTAACGCAAAGTGTCCGCAGGACGGTTTTCTTTACGCCCTTTCACATCCCTTGTCCTCCGAAAGAATAAAGTCAACCCAAAACACAAAAGTAGTAGGAGCCAAAATTTTACAACAAGCTAAATTGCCGCTGCGCGGCAGCGAAATTATTACCAAAGGTAATAGCTAAATTTTTCGGT
>JAHLBL010000469.1 GCA_020625635.1 bacterium | reverse complement strand
GAGAAAATCGGGAGCTTCTGACCGCGGATAAGCGTCATCAGAGTATCTATGGTCGAGATACCAGTGTTGATATAGTTGGTCGGATAGACACGGGAAACGGGGTTTATCGGAGTGCCGTTGATGTTGCGGCGCTTCTCGGGGAAGATTTCGCCGAGACCGTCGGCGGGACGTCCCGCGCCGTCAAGCACACGTCCGATTATCTCAGGCGAAAGCGCCTGCTCCATCGGGTGTCCCGTGAGCCTTACCTTGGTATTAACGAGGCTGATGTTTCTTGTGCCCTCGAACACCTGTACGACGATCCTCTCACCGTCGATACGCACGACTCTGCCCTGACGGACTGTGCCGCCCTCGAGGCGGATATCGACGATTTCCTCGTTGGAAACGCCCTTTACGCCGTCTATGACTATAAGCGAGCCGTTAATTTCCTTAACGCCTACATAATC
>JAHLBL010000468.1 GCA_020625635.1 bacterium | reverse complement strand
GATAATACATAACTTGTCAAGTGAAAAACACATAAAAGAAAACGGACGAAGATGATCAATCTTATCTTCGTCCGCTTAAAATTATATTTTCTTGATTTTTTATCTCAAACAAAAATATACAGAAACTCCTTAAACACCTCAGCTCAAGCACTTTCGTGGTGCGGCTGTTCGGGTCGGATATTCACTTTCTGCTTTTCTTTAGGATAGAATTCGGATATCGCTGCAACTACTGCCTCTGTACTCTCGCGGATTTCCTGTTCTATTCTATCGTTCGCGCTGCTGTAACCTGCCGCCTTCATCAACTGACTGTACGTCACTCCGTTTTTTCTGCGATGTCTCAGGCTTAACTGTAATCGCCAAAATGTTTCCAGTCATTTCAACACTGTACTTAGCTTCGTGCAAGTCCAAAATTGATTTAACGATCGACAAGCCCAAGCCGTTTCC
>JAHLBL010000467.1 GCA_020625635.1 bacterium | reverse complement strand
GTGTGTATAATAGTAATTGCGTTGAAAAAACAAGGAATTTTTCGGAGGTAATTATTATGGCTGACAAAAAGTTTAAAAAAGTAGTTCTCGCCTATTCGGGCGGACTTGATACATCAATCATCATTCCCTGGTTAAAGGAAAACTACGACAACTGCGAGGTTATCGCTGTTTCGGGTAACGTAGGTCAGGCGAGCGAGCTCGAGGGACTCGAGGAGAAGGCAATCGCTACAGGCGCTTCAAAGCTCTACGTTATGGACCTTAACAAGGAATTCGTTGAGGAGTACGTTTATCCCACAGTAAAGGCGGGCGCTGTTTACGAGGGCAAGTACCTGCTCGGTACATCCTTCGCTCGTCCGATCATCGCAAAGAGACTCGTTGAGATCGCTCTCAAGGAAGGCGCCGACGCAATCTGCCACGGCTGCACAGGTAAGGGCAACGACCAGGTTCG
>JAHLBL010000466.1 GCA_020625635.1 bacterium | reverse complement strand
GACGAATTCATCGTGCTGGCACACGCCGATTACATTCTCGCGGAAGCCCTCGTTCATCAGCTCGCGGACGAAGCCGCCGCATGGGACGGCAGCCTTATACATACTCTCAGCCTCTCCGTCGGCTACGCGTTAGCGTCGGATCATAAGGATGTTTCCGCCGAGAAGCTTATCATCTTCGCCGACGAGGAAATGTATTCCGATAAGAGACGGTTTTATCAGAATCCCGAGAACAACAGGAGAGCGTTTTCTTACGCGCATTAATAACACCGCAAAATCAACCGACGAAAAATAAATATGTTCCATTTTGGAACGCTGTATTGAAAAGTCTGAAGCGTTGTAGTATATTTTAAATGATGAAATGCGGCAAGCCGCATTATGAAAGGATGAATACAATGAAAAGATTATCGGCAATTATTTTAGCGGCGGCGCTTTTGCTGTCATTTGCGTCCTG
>JAHLBL010000465.1 GCA_020625635.1 bacterium | reverse complement strand
GTCGTAGTCTCGCCATTTAATGTTTCGCGACAGAAGCTATGTATTTAACTGTATAGAATGTAAAGATAATTCCGAGTCACTCTCACGTTGAAGCTGATATCGCTCGGCTCACAGTCGCTGAAGCTGTCGAGCAGATATCTGATATCACCTTTCCCCGCGGAGATTAACTCGGAATTGTTTTTATAATATTTTATTTTTGTCGGCGGAAACCAACTTGGATTTTTAACCGTAAGCTTGGAATCAAACTTCATGCCCTTTCTTTTGCCGTAGAGAATCAATTGCTTTCGGACAAGGTTTCGGTTAATCTTTTTACGCTTGACGCTCTGAATTATTTTTGTTGTTCGTGTTGCCTTAGCTTCAACGCTGTTGAGCGCGACAGAAGAATTTATCGCAATTAGCGCGAGCATTATAATCGCAAATCTTTTCATCGTGATTCGCCTCCTTCAACAAGG
>JAHLBL010000464.1 GCA_020625635.1 bacterium | reverse complement strand
AACGTCAATTTCAGCTTTGAGGGAATCGAGGGCGAGGGAATCCTGCTCCTGCTTGACCAAAAAGGTATTTCCGCTTCCTCGGGCAGTGCCTGTACCTCGGGCGCGCTCGACCCCAGCCATGTGCTGCTTGCGATAGGCAGGATACACGACGTGGCGCACGGGTCACTCAGGCTTTCTATCGGCGAGAATATCACCGAGGAGGAAGCCGATTATAT
The DNA here is from genome assembly GCA_020625635.1 of bacterium. Classification (GTDB taxonomy): domain Bacteria; phylum Bacillota; class Clostridia; order Oscillospirales; family Acutalibacteraceae; genus Ruminococcoides. The sequence continues at coordinate 237 of JAHLBL010000464.1, read as the reverse complement.
CATCAGATCAGTAAAGGAAGTAGTCGCGCACCTGCGGAGCTTCTCCCCCGTCTGGCGCGACCTGACGGAAGGTAAAAAGGAATTTATATTGAAATAGGAGGATTTTACCATGGCATTATACAGCGATAAAGTAATGGATCACTTTTTACAGCCCCGCAATCTCGGCGTGATTGAAGACGCGGACGGAATCGGCGAGGTCGGCAACGCAAAATGCGGCGACATCATGAAAATGTATTT
>JAHLBL010000463.1 GCA_020625635.1 bacterium | reverse complement strand
TCTTTGATCATAGTAACCTCAAGACCTGCGGACTGTAATGCTCTGATAGCTGCCTCACGGCCCTGTCCGGGACCCTTTACAAAAACTTCTACGCTCTTCATACCGAAGTCCATAGCTGCTTTTGCGGCAGTCTCAGCTGCGGACTGAGCTGCAAACGGAGTTGATTTACGTGAACCACGGAAACCGAGCTCGCCTGCGCTTGCCCATGATACGGCGTTACCGTTTGTATCGGAAATAGTAACGATTGTATTGTTAAATGTAGACTGAATGTGTGCGCTGCCTTTCTCGATGTGCTTTTTCTCGCGGCGGCGGCGAACAACCTTCTTACCCTTAGGTGCTGCCATAAGCTACTCCTCCTTACTTCTTCTTGTTTGCCATTGTCTTGCGGGGACCCTTGCGTGTACGGGCGTTAGTCTTGGAACGCTGACCTCTTACGGGGAGACCCTTTCTGTGGCGGAC
>JAHLBL010000462.1 GCA_020625635.1 bacterium | reverse complement strand
CAACATTTGCGTAAAAATATGCTAAAATATAGGTGCAAATTTTTTTAGCTAATGATAATTACAACAGGAGGATAAAAACATGGGAATTTTTAACAAGAAGAATAAGGGCACTGCCTCGAGTTCCGGCGGCAACAGCTATCTGAAAATCTCGATGACAAAAGACGGAGCGGAGTATACCTTCCTGCTGGAAGGAAGACTTGACACCATCACTTCTCCCGAGCTTGAGAGCAAGATCAACGAAGTCATTGGCGACTCAAAGAAGTTGACTCTGGATTTTGCTAAGCTCGAATTCATCTCCAGCGCAGGACTTCGTGTTCTGCTCGGCGCTTTGCAGGCTATGGAAGGCAAAGGCGAGATGGTCGTTCGCAATCTTACCGAGCCTGTGCATGAGGTCTTTGAACTTACGGGCTTCAGCCGCTTGTTCAATATTGAATAACATTACACCGTTTGATGATGACGG
>JAHLBL010000461.1 GCA_020625635.1 bacterium | reverse complement strand
GAACAGGCAGACCCCGCAAGCGACGCTCGCGCGGTGCCGATCTACGCAACAACATCATATGTATTTCACAACGCTCAGCACGCTGCCGACCGTTTCGGTCTCGCCGACGCGGGCAACATCTACGGCAGACTCACCAACTCCACACAGGGCGTATTTGAGGACAGGATCGCGGCTCTCGAGGGCGGCGTCGCAGGATTGGCTTTAGCCTCGGGCGCGGCGGCGATAACCTACACGATCCAGGCGCTCGCAACTCAGGGCGAGCACATCGTAGCCCAGAAAACTATCTACGGCGGTTCGGCGAATCTTCTCGCGCACACCCTTCCGCTGTACGGAATAGATACCACGTTCGTTGATATCCACAACCTCGACGAGGTCAAGGCGGCGATCAAGCCGAACACAAAGGCGATTTATATTGAAACGCTCGGCAACCCCAACAGCGACATCCCCGACATCGACGCGCT
>JAHLBL010000460.1 GCA_020625635.1 bacterium | reverse complement strand
GTGAAGATGTACTCCGCCATTTTGGGGTTCCAGCGTCTTGTCTGGTGACCGAAGTGAACACCTGCTTCAAGAAGCTGTTTCATGGATACTGCTGACATAATTAATTCCTCCTTAGGTTAAAACCTCCGCCGTGCCCTGAATTTTATCGGCTGTATTTTCGGGCTGTATCCTGCCCGAGCACCTCACCGATAGACACTGACGTGCGAAATGCTTTAGTATTATACTATATAATACGGGAAAAATCAAGGGATTTTTTAAATTATTACATGGAAAGTGGAAAGTGATTAGTGGTTAGTGGAAAGTGAAAAGTGGAAAGTAAATGACGTGGAGAAAGGTCGGTTGTGGAAATAACAACGCCTCCCGACCAAATTAATATGCGCTTCGCGCAAGTGGAAAGAGGATATTAAATAGTGAAAAGCGGAAAGTGGAAAGTGAAGGTCGGGCAGACAGGCTGCACGAAC
>JAHLBL010000046.1 GCA_020625635.1 bacterium | reverse complement strand
CCGCATAATTCAGGTGTGCGGATTGCGCAGTCAGATTTTTCTTCAGGGCGCACAAACAATTGGTATATAGCTGTCGATTTTGTGCCGTCTGAAGAAATAATATTCAAGCAAGGCATGCTGCGCTGCCTTAATGAATCATACGAAGCTTACAAAGCTTCCCGATACCATTTCATATACGCTGACGCCGACTACAAGCAGTCCGACAACAGCGGTGTAAATTACAAATACAATCATTTTATCGGTTTTGAGCAGCCATTTAAAGAGCTTGATCGCGAGATATCCGACAACAGCCGCCGAAATCATTCCGCATGCCATCGCGATAATATCCGTACCGGAATAAGCCGAGAGCTCAACATCCTTTATCTGCAATACTGCCGCGCCGATAATCGCGGGAATTCCGAGGACAAAGGTGTAGTCGAGAGCAGCCTGCTTGTTTATTCCGCGCATCTGTCCGACCGCGAGAGTAGAACCCGAGCGGGAAATACCCGGGAGTGTCGCGAACGCCTGAGTGATACCGACGAGGATCGCGTCGACCACTCCGTAGCGTGTACGCCCGCCGCCTGTATATTCGCTGTTTTCCTCGCCCTTGAAGCGTCTTCCGCCGACTCTCTTGCTGAAGAACATTCCGAGCGCAAGCAGCAGGCTTGTAATAAGCAGACAGAAGCCGACTACGATAAAGTACTTTTTATCGCTGAACAGCTCTACATAATCCTTTACCTTCATACCTGTTCCCGGGATAGGTATAAACAGCAGGAACAGCGGGATAAGACCGACGAAAAGCATAACGATAAGGTTTCGGTCGTTATCCATTTTCCTGAAGCTGAATTTTCCCGTGAAGATATCCTTTACCATTGAGCCGAACGCCTTTATAAGCCGCCAGATAAGCTTGCGATAAAATACAAATACCGCGAAGAGCGTACCGAGATGCAGCATTACATCAAGGAAAAGATTGCTCTTTTCAATATCAGCCATACCCATAAGATGCTGAGCGATCGTCAGATGACCGCTGCTCGAAACAGGCAGAAACTCTGTCAATCCCTGCACAACGCCGAGAATGACATTCTGCACAATCTGTTGCAATAATTCCATATGTACCTCCAATTATTCATTCATACATACCCTTTACGCCGTCATTCCGAGCGATGCCCGAAGGCAAAACCGTTAAGCGGCTTTCGCTTACACGTAACGCTCAAAATGACAAGTATCTTATCCGCGAAAGGGTATGACGATTATTTGCTGTTTTCCTCGATCATCCTGTAGAGACAGTCGGTCGCGTCGCAGAGCTTTCCGACCTCGTCGATCAGCCCCGCGTCAACGGCGCGCTGACCGTCAAGGATCGTACCGACGTCCATTACGAGCTCGCCCGTGTTCATTACAAGCGCGCTGTAATCCTCGCGGCTTATGCGGGAATTCTCCACGACGAAGTTGGTGATCCTGTCCTGCATACGCTGATAATACTCAAAGGTCTGCGGCACTCCGATCGTCAGCCCCGTACTGCGCACGGGATGGGCTGTCATCGAAGCCGAGCGCGCTATAAAGCTGTGCTTGGCGGCTACCGCGAGCGGGATTCCGATCGAGTGACCTCCGCCGAGCACGATCGAAACCGTAGGCTTGTGCATACCCGCGATAAGCTCCGCTATAGCAAGTCCCGCCTCGACGTCTCCGCCGACGGTGTTTAGAATCACCAGCAAGCCGTCTATCCTCGGGTCCTCGTCAATCGACACGAGAAGCGGGATGACGTGCTCGTATTTTGTGGTTTTATTATTCTGCGGAAGAATATAATGCCCCTCGATCTGCCCTACGATCGTAAGGCAGTGGATGACCTTATCCCCTCTTGAGGTGAGAACCGAGCCCGTGTCCTCAATAGCCTGAATATTTTTCTCGTCAAGCTGATCACACTCTTTGCCCGTATCGTCGCCCTCACAGGGATTCTTTACAAATTCGTCGTTGTCGTTGTTACACATAACAGCACCTCCGAGCATTATTTTACCCAGAGCTACCCATAATAATGTGTACATACAAGGGAATTATAACATTTTATGCCGTACAATTCAAGAAAATTATTCTTTTTTCTAAATTAAAATTATTCTACGGAAAAATTATAGTATGCTATATGCGTATATTTATATTCTGGAAGTGATAGTTTTTGGACGTGCAATTATGGCAGATTATTGTGATAATACTCTGCATACTGTTATCGGCGTTTTTCAGCTCTATTGAGACGGCTTTTTCGTTCGTAAACGAGATCCGTATCCACAGCTATGCCGACGACGGAAATAAAAAAGCTAAAAACGTGCTTTATATCATAAAAAACTTCGACAAAGCGCTCACGGCTATACTTATCTGTAACAACGCGGTAAATCTCGGCTGTTCATCGCTCGCGACGGTAGTGTGCTATCGGCTGTTCGGCGACATAGGAACCGCTGTCGCGACAGGCGCGACGACGCTTCTCGTGCTCACCTTCGGAGAGGTGCTGCCGAAATGTCTCGCCAAGGAACACGCCGAAGCCTACTCGCTGGCTACGGCAGGGATCCTGAAGTCAATAACGATCATCCTCTCGCCCATCGTGTTCTTCTTCGTAAAGCTCAAGGGCACGGCGCTCAAGGTTGCGGGAACAAAGGACGAGCAGCCGTCCGTTACCGAGGACGAGTTGAAGCAGATCGTCGAGAACATCGAGGATGAGGGCGTTCTCGAGGAAGAAGAGAGCGAAATGGTTCAGTCCGTGCTCGATTTTGACGACAAGACCGTGCTCGAGGTTCTAACTCCGCGCGTAGATATGACGGCAGTCGACATCACCGACACCCCCGAAAAGCTCCGCCACGTCGTAATCGAGAGCCGTTACTCGCGTATTCCCGTTTATAAGGAAACCGTCGACCACATCATCGGTATTCTGCACACGCGCGACTACCTTGAAGAGCTCGCCAACGGTCACGAGCCTAATATCGGCAAGCTTATCCAGCCCGCGTATTTCATTTTCAACAATCAGAACCTCTCAAAAACTCTCAGCGATTTCAAGCGCAAGCGCCTGCATATGGCTGTTGTCACCGACGAATACGGCGGCACGCTCGGAATCGTCACGATGGAGGATCTGCTCGAGGAGATCGTCGGAGAAATCTGGGACGAGGATGAGGAAATCGAGAGCGACTGCACCAAGATCTCCGATAACGAGTACATAGTCAGCGGAGATATGCCGCTCGAGGATTTGTTTGAGCTCGCGGATATCGACCCCGACGACGTCGAGACCGACGCCGTCACCGTAGGCGGTTTTATTCTGGAGCACTTCTCAACCATTCCGAGACGCAGACAGAAATTTATGTACGATAACATCACGCTCACGGTTCAGCAGGTAAGCTCACAGCGAATCATCGCGGTAAATGTACTTATCGAGCCGCTGCCGAAGGAAACCGAAGATTAACACAAAAGGGGGAGGCTCAAAACAAACGAGCCTTCCCCTTAATAAAATTGCTGTATTGATAGTTGAAAGTGACAAGTTACAAGCAAAAGAACAATGTGTTTTTTAAGCGTTGTGCTTTCGACTTTTCACTTAATAATTATAAATATTTAATTGCATTTGTACATACGGGGCTGCTCTTTTGAGCAAGCCCCGTTTTTCACAGTGTATTCTTTTTACAAGAGCGGATCCCGCTCATATCATTTAATAACCGTTCCGCGCTTGGCGAAGTATTCGTCAGGCGTTTCGTTTTTGTAGATATCGGGAACAAGCTCATAGATGCGCTTTGCGTACTCCTTTTTAAGCTTGGACTTTGAGCCCTTTGCGTCCTCTTCCCAGACGAGCTTAGCGTATGTGAAGATTTCGTCGTCGATATAGAAACCGACCTTCTCCTTGCGGTAGCGCTCGGTAGCTCTGAGGTACTCGGAGAGCAGGCTTCTGAGCTTAGCGACGTCCTTTTCCTCATACGCCTTTTTCAGATCGGCGCGCTTGGAGCGCAGGCGGTACCAGATGTCGATTCGCTCAACAGAGCGTCTGATTTCCATAAAGTTCTTCTGTGTATGCGCGACCGCGGGATTGTGTACCGAGGACATCCACGTGTTGTTCTCACGCTTCGCGACCGTGATCTCCTTGAACGAAACCTCGTCGTCTTTGATATAGTCGAGGTAGTCGGCGTAGGGAATTTCGGGGTCGCTGATGACGGTGATCCTATCCGTTCCGGTAAGAGGATTGCGCGCGCGCTTTTTCCAGCCCTTGCCGAAGATTGCGGAAAGGAAATCCTTCTCAGCAGCGTAGAGAGTCAGCTCCACGCCGTCAAACTTCTTAACGGTAGTTTTTGTAAACAGGTTTGCGGGGAGCTCCGTCTCCTTGCCCTTGTCGTCTATATAAACAAAACATTTTTCTTTTTTGGAATTAAGATACGGCTGATCCGTGGGATTGAAGTTGCCTTCGACCGCGGCAGCGGCGGCTTTCTCGGTGCTGGAGGTAAACGCCTTCTGGATGTAGTCGGTGTTTACGGAAACTCTCGACTCAATCATCTTGCCGTACTTTTCTTTATTGATTCTGCTGAGCGCCTTTAAAGCGACGATCTTCTTCGCCTTTTTGCGGTCGGATTTGTTGACAAGCTCAACATAGTGCTCACAGCCGAGAGCCTTCGGCTCAGGCTTAAAGGAGCGCGCGGGGAAAATAGTGATAGTTGCTCCGGGAGCGATTCTGTGCTCAACCGAGCCGCCGTCAATAACGGTGCTGCTCCTGTCAACGTAGAGGAATTTAAGCTGAAGGAGGTCGGGGTTATTCTCCCAGCTCTCAATAAAACGTGTGTCGGCGTATTTGCTTTCCACGCAGGCTTTCAGCTTCGCAATATCAGCCATAGGCATCATAATCTTGAAAGCGTATTGCTCGTCGATAAAGCCGTCGTTGTCCTTGACATACGCGGCGGTCTCGTGGGAAAGGACGTAGGATAAGCCCTCGCTCTTGCAGATAGAGTTTATTTCCTCCATCATAGCGAGCTGTATTGACTGAATACCTGTCATTTTAACGCCTCCCTTTTCTTACGGATATCAAGGTGGAGCAAGCCGTCGGGAGATTCCTTCAGGATCCTGTCATAAACAGCGTCCGCCTTTTCGTATTCGCCGCGGGCGTAGGCGATATCGCCCTGAGCCTTTATCACACGGTCGTTATTCGGGTACTCCTCAAGGAGCTGTAAAGCGAGCTTCTCCGCCTGTTCAAGTCTGCCGCGTACAACGGCAATCTCGAGGTTGAATATCTTGATTTCCTTGCAGTGCGGGTATTTCTTCATACCGTCCTCGATAAGCGCCTCAGCCTCATCGTAGTTCTTGTAAACCATCTGGCACTTGATCGCGCGGGCGTGCTCGACAACAGCCCATACCGCCTTAATGTCCTCACTCATAGGAACAAACGCGGATTCTCTGACCTTCATAAGCTTAGCCGCCTTAGTGAAGTCGGCTCTGCCGTAAATCATATTGAACAGCGCGGCACAGAAGAGCTCGTCGCCGATATCGAAGTAGACCTCCCAGTAACGGACGCTCTGGTCGAGCTGCTTCGTGTAGTAATCGGCAAAGAGGTCGTCCAGAACGGCAAGCTTTTCCTTATCACCGGGAACGAGCAGCGACTTAACGTCGATGTTGTTCTTCTGGATCTTTCTCTTTATTTTGAGGAGCTCAAACTCGGCAAGCTTGGTATAAACCTTGCGGAGATGTTCGGCTGTACGGAAGCCCTCCTCAACCATGATGTGCTTCGTCTTCTGTCGGTCGGCTTTAAGCTCTTTCTCGTCAAAAAGACGCATATAATCATCAACATATTCCTTGCACTTAATGCCCGTCATAGACATTTTGGAATGCTGTTTTTTCTCTTTTGGAATTATATTCCAGTCGTCGCCGTAGTAATGCGTCAGAAGCTCGGCGTACTGACCTGAAATTGGGAGCTTGTGTCCCTCAAAATTGGCGTAGTAAATAGTCTGGTAAATCGACTTGGGAGCGAGCGAGGACGGTCCGTACTTACGCGCGGACGAGGAAATATAAGTGTCGCAGTCGTCGTAGTGCTTGTGGAAAATCTTGGACTCGATTCTCTCGAGCACAGCCTCCTTGCCGATTTTCTTCTCAAGCGCGCAGAATTCGTTATACAGACGCATCTGCTCGCGGTTTTTGGAGCGGAAATGACGGTACGACGAGTTTGAATACTCATCATAGGCGAAGTACAGATCGATCATTTCCTGCTTCTTTACGGGATCGCCCGGAAGCTCGATCATATAGAACACGTCGATACACTGACCGACGATCGGCTTCCAGAACGCGAATGTCGAAGCGAGACGGATAGACTCAACGTCGATATAGCGTCCGAAGATACCCGGGAAATCACGGTCGATACGTCCGTCGCCGTACACGCGGCGCTCGGGATCGAGCTCCTTTTTGCACGCCTCAACGAACTTGTAATAGTTCTCCTCGGTCATATTTATGTCGATATCGTCGTCCCACGGGATAAAGCCCTCGTGGCGGATCGTGCCGAGCGTTGTACCGAAGTCGATCATATATTCTATGTCGTACTTCTTGCACAAATCATCTATCTCGAGCAGAAGGTTAAGCAAATAGTTTTGTGTAGCATCCATTATCGTTACCTCGATTGGTTTTCCGTTTTCCTCTTCTGCTGAAGGAGTACATATCCCTCGAACAGGTCAAGGTCCTCTTTGGTAGTGATTTTGATGTTCGTCTGACTTCCCTTGGAGAAGTAGATCGGCTTGTTAAGCGCGTACATCATTGTGGTCGTGTGCGGCTCAACCTCGTTGATCACACCCGTCCTTACGCCCTCGTCATAGAGGTCGCAGGCAAATTTGAACTGAAACGCGTGCGGGGAATTCATACATGCGATCGTGTCGCGGTTAATATAGTTTAAACTTTTATCTCCGTCCTTGGAGCCCGACAGATAAAGGAAGTCGGTCGTGGAAATAGCGTTTCCCTTTTCCTTGCACACACGCGCCGCGTCGGAGATGATCTCGCTCTCCACAAACGGTGAAGCGCCGAAATGAATAAGCAGAACGTCGTCGTCGCTGACCTCGCCCTTGAGGTTGTAGATTCCGTTCATAACGGAGCCCTGGAAGGTGTCGCCGCCCTCGGTAATCCATTTCACCTTTTTGAAGCCGTACTCCTTCACCATTTCCTTAAGGTAGTCGATATGGCTCTTGACGCAGACAATCTCGATAGCGTCTATCTCGGGATGATCGTCAAATTTCTCGATCGTATAGGCGAGCACGGGCTTGCCCATAATTTCAATAAACTGCTTCGGTCGGTCGGCTCCTACTCTGGAGCCTACTCCGCCCGCAAGAATAACAGCTATGTTCATTATGCATTCTCCTTTGCGGTACTTATAAATGTATTCTATAACAAAATCCCGAAAAAATCAATTATTTTACAACAATGTAACAAGTAACAAAGGTCGGACAGAGGATTGCTGGGCAACCTTCTGTCCGACCGAAAGAGTCAATTATTTTTTGGCAGCTGCTTTTTCTGCAAACTTTTCGTTTTTGGTGATAAATTTAATGATTACGAGTGTAGCGATCATAAGCACAACACCGATGGGCAGAGCGACATACCATGTCTGTACAAAGCCCGCGATGATAAACGAAATGAACGATACCGCTGCGACAGTCAGCGCGTATGGCAGCTGAGTTGAAACGTGGTTGATGTGGTTACACTGAGCGCCCGCGGAGGACATGATCGTTGTATCGGAAATCGGTGAGCAGTGGTCGCCGCATACAGCGCCCGCGAGACATGCCGAGATACCGATAACCTGAAGCTCGCCGCTCGGGAAGATGGAGAGCACGATCGGAATAAGGATTCCGAATGTACCCCATGATGTACCTGTGGAGAAGGAGAGGAAGCAGGCTACGAGGAAGATGATAGCGGGCAGGAAGTTCTGTAATCCCTGGGCAACTCCGCTCATAAGATCAGCAACAAAATACTTTGCGCCGAGGTCCATTGTGACATTCTTAAGAGCAGTCGCGAATGTAAGAATAAGGATCGGGGGAACCATTGCCATAAAGCCCTTGGGAACAGCGTCCATGCTCTCCTGGAAGGTAACGACCTTGCGGATCATCAGATAGATGATTGCAAATACGAGAGCAATCGCGCCTGCCCACGGAAGGGCGATCGTAGCGTCAGTGTTACTGAATGCGTTGATGAAGTTACCGTAGTTGTCCGTATCGCTGTTGTTGAGGATGCCGCCGATATATACAAGCGCAAATACCGAAACACCGATAAGGAATAATACAGGGAGAATAAGATCGATAACCTTACCGTTGGGATTGGGCTTTTCACCCTCAAGCTCCTTGTCAACTCTCTCGCCTGTGGTGTAAAGGTCATCCTTGTACATAGCGTTGAACTCGTGCATAGCCATTGAACCGTAGTCAAAGCCCATTACGCAGATCGCGATGATAAATACAAAGGTGAGGAGCGAATAGAAGTTGTAGGGAATCGCTGTGATAAAGAGATTAAGTCCCTGACCGTCCTCGGCATATGTCGAAACAGCGGCAGCCCATGAGGAAACGGGAGCGATCATACATACAGGCGCCGCGGTAGCGTCAATGAGATACGCAAACTTAGCGCGGGAAATCTTGTGTCCGTCGGTTACGGGCTTCATAACTGAGCCGACTGTCAGACAGTTGAAATAGTCGTCAATAAAGATAAGTACGCCGAGAGCGAATGTAGCGAGCATAGCGCTCATACGTGTTTTGATGTGCTTAGCCGCCCATCTTCCGAACGCCTGGGAGCCGCCTGCCTTATTGACAAGAGCTACAATAATTCCGAGCTCAACAAGGAAGATAAACACGCCCGCCGTTGAGCTGACAGCCGATATCAGACCGGCTTCGTTGATCTCGTTCATCGCGGAGAGCGGATGGAAATGTGTTCCGAAGATTCCGCCTGCCTCGGTAGCGTAAATAACGCCGCCCGTGAACAGACCGATCGCGAGCGAGGAATAAACCTCCTTAGTAATCAGCGCGAGTCCGATGGCAATGATCGGCGGAAGCAGAGCCCACCATGTACCTCTGACCATACCTTCGCCCCCGCATGTTTCGCAGCTATCCATTATTGTTGCGTTGCCTTTGCATTCAGGACATTTTACGGTGCCCAGCGAGCCGCCCGATACTACAGCGTAAACAAGCAGTCCGACAATAACAAGCGCAAAACATGCAAGCACAATTTTCTTTGTTTTTGTCATTTTCTAACCTCCAATATCCGTATGACTCACGGATAATTTTTTATTATTTCGCGACGGAAATCTCACCTGAGCGAAAACCACCGCAGTAAATACGAGACAACATCCCAAAAGCTCCTTCGCGCCGAGAGTTTCTCCGAGGATCAGCCAGCCCGAAAGCACAGAGAAAACCGACTCAAGGCTCATAATGAGCGTCGCTACGGTCGGGGCTGTGTAGCGCTGACCGATAATCTGCAGCGTATAGCCGACGCCGCAGGACAGCACGCCCGCGTACAGGATAGTGTATTTGGCGGAGAGGATATTTTCGATGTTCGGCTGCTCGAACAGAAGCATACATATGAACATCACAAAACCCGCCGTAAGAAACTGCACGCACGCCATCGTAAGTCCGTCCGCTCCTTTAGCGAGAAAGCGGTCGATAATAATAATGTGCGCCGCGAAAAACACCGAGCACGCGAACGTCATCCACTCGCCTGCTCCGATAGTAAACGCCTCGTTGACGCAGAGCAGGTAAAAGCCGACAATCGCCATCAGCACGCACAGCCAGATTATCCTGCGCTGGCGCTTGCCGAGGAGAAGCTCGATAACAGGCACAAAAATAACGTACAGGGCAGTAATAAATCCCGATTTACCCGCCGTGGTCTGAACGATACCGAACTGCTGCAGGGAACTCGCTATACAAAGCACAAGCCCGCAGCACACACCGCCTATGAGTGTAATACGGAAATTAAGCGGCTTACGCTCAGTTTTGCTGCCGAAAGCTCTGAAGCAAAAAATGACGGGAATCAGGACAAGTCCGCCGATTATCGTGCGGATTGAATTATAGGTAAAAGGCTGAACATAATTCATACCCTCGCTCTGCGCAACGAACGAGGAGCCCCACACAATAGCGGTAATAAGCAGAATTATGCTGCCCTTAAGCTGTTTTAACATCACATTACTCCAATCAATTACACTGCATTTTAACATATATAATAGTATCAAGACAACATTTTTCGACCGCTTCCGCGCAATTTCTACGCTTTATCCAAATAAAGCCCCGCTGATTTGTGCACATCTGACAATAGATTGTTAAATTTTTGTTAAGGTAGCACCGCATAATTCTGGTGCGCGATTTGCGAAGCAAGATTTTTCGTCAGATTGTACAAATAATCAG